>CBDTUP010000184.1:0-5707 GCA_965363685.1 uncultured bacterium
CACCACAAGGGCTTGTTCTCACGGACACCGGATCGACACTGCTTGTGGCCGACACCGAGAATCACGCCATCCGATCGGTCGACCTTTCCACCGGCAGCGTCACGACGATCGCCGGAACGGGGGTTCAAGCCGCATATCCCCCTTCAGGCGGTCCGGTCGAGTCAACCCCGCTCAGCTCGCCCTGGGATCTGGCGCCGGCCGACGATGGGGGCATCTACGTTGCCATGGCGGGGACCCATCAGATCTGGCTGTACCGGCCGGTCGATGGCTCGATCGGGCCATTCGCCGGTAGTGCCAGGGAGGGGACTCTCAATGCAACATTGGCAAGCTCAGAACTGGCGCAACCGAGCGGGCTGGCCGTGGATGCTCTGGGACGTCTGTACTTCGCGGACTCTGAGAGCAGCGCTATTCGTGTGGTCGATCCCAGCGCCGATGAAGTCCGGCTGGTGGCCGGCGGCCAAGAGTCGTTGTTCGATTTCGGCGACGTCGACGGCCGCGGAAACCAAGCGCGATTTCAGCATCCTCTCGGGGTGGCAGTTGCCGGTGACTATGTGTGGGTGGCCGACACATATAACTCGAAGATCAAGCGAATCGATCCGCTAACCGGTGAGGTCGTCACCTTCGCCGGCGCCGGGGCAGGTTGGGCTGACGGCGGTGATCCGAGGTTCTACGAGCCGGGAGGGATCGCAGCCGGCAATCAGTTCCTGTACATCGCTGATACCAACAACCATTCGATTCGGACGGTCGACTACTCGACGGGCGAGGCCGTCACCTTCGTCCTGAAGGGAGCGGAGGAGTTCCTGCCTGCCGCCGACAATGCGGCGTACGCCGGAAGGAAAATCGAAGTCGACCCGGTCGCTGTTTCCCCCGGAGACATCGAGATCGTACTCAACGTGACGTTGCCGGACGGCTACAAAGTGAACGAGGATGCTCCCTCGCGTTTCGAGTTCACGGTCGACGGGACCGGGTCCGCGATCGAAGTTCCGGGAGTGATCGTGAATCCTCAATTCCCTCTCTCAGTGACTGCTAGGGCAGTCGAATCCACAACAGAACTGGTAGGTGAGGTCTCGGTCGTCTATTGCGAGACGGAGTTCGAGTCGATCTGTCTGATCGATCAGGTGCGCCTCATCGTCCCGATCGACATAGCGGCCCAAGGAACTCAGGTGATCGATCTCTCATACACGATCGAAGCACCGGAAATCTGACGATCGCAAGTTCTGGTGTTCGGTGGTGGGGGTTGGCGGCGATCTTCTCGACTGCCTGCACGATCTCGACCATTGCCCTGGCCTGGACCCCAGGTTGCCCGACTGTGACTGAGCGAATCGCATGGCCGACGGTGATTGAGGCGTAAGCGGCCTGCACTTGGTCAGCACCATGGCCGCAACAACAGCCTTGCACTGCTCGCAACCGCAGAAGTCCGGTGTTCGATCGGGATAGTCGTCGGTCAATCGCTCGACGATTTCCTCGAGGTAGTTGTGAACGCGCATCCGTTTCCTCTGGAGGGACACCCTTCCTGTCGGCTGGAGAGCCAATTGGTCAAGGTATCAATATCCGGGGGACTAGTTCTGCCGCTGGTCCGATCAGTGATATGTCGGCAGATGAAATCGACGGTTCGATATTGACCTCCACCACCGTGGCGCCGGTAGCTCTTGCTTCGTGCACTATCCCGGCTGCCGGGTAGACGGCTGCGCTGGTTCCGATCACGAGCATCGCGTCGGCTGATCGTGCTGCCGATAACGCCGTCTCCCATGCCCCCGTTGGGAGGGCTTCGCCGAACCATACGACCGTGGGGCGAAGAAGTGCTCCGCAGTCGGGACAAGCACGTAGGTCCGGGGGATCGTTGATTGCGATGTCTTCAACGAATCCACATGCGGCGTGACATCGGTCCGCGTCGATTCTTCCGTGCAGATGAGCCACATCTCTCGCGCCCGCGGCTTCGAGAAGGTGGTCAACGTTCTGTGTTGCATGCACGAAATCGGGCCGGGAAGCCAGCGCCCGGTGAGCCCGGTTCGGACGGGCCGCTGCGAGTACCTTTCGGCGATGGTTGTACCAGTCAATAACCAAGCCCGGGTCCTCAGCGAAACCCTCTGGGCTGGCGAGTTTGATTGGATCGTGTTTCGCCCAGTGTCCGGTATGTGGGTCGCGGAAGGTGGCAATGCCCGACTCGGTGCTCAGCCCGGCGCCGCTGAAGCTCACGAACCGACCGTCCGATCCGAACAGGGCAGCCGCTCGTTGGATACCATCCATTCGCCGAGGCTAGCGATAGGCCCGGTTTCCCGGTTCGTGAGAGTACGTTCGGCCCTGTTCGCAACGAGACCGTTGTGATTGGGTGGGGGAGGGGTCGGCAGAAAGATGCGCCATGCAGCGTGATGTGTTCCATTTCAAGACGGTTGAGGTTCCGTACGATGTAGCTCGTCGTTTCATGCGCGACGACCCTTCCCGGATCTTCACCCCTGCTCTTGACGGGGGTGCTGGTGATAGTGAGCAGATTGCAGGAAACATCGAGATCGATGTCGATGGGATCGTCATGGGCGCCGAGGTCACTTTGGAGATCGGTGAGTTTGAGGAGATAGTCACCCCGCTTCCTTTGGCCAAGAGAAGGATCGGATGGCATGCCTCCGAGCACGAGGCGATTTTCCCGATCTTGGTTGGTGAGCTCGAGGCATTTCCGATCGACGATGGGCGTACTCAGGTGACATTCACGTGCCACTATCGGCCGCCGCTGAGTGCCGTGGGAGCAATCGCAGACAGGGTCTACCTCCATCGGGTTGCCGAAGGATGTCTTGATCGGTTCTTCGAGCGACTGATAGCCAGCCTCATCGATGCCGCCGGTGAACTCAGTAGATCTCACGACCCGGGCGCATAGGACCCGCATCGTTTAGCCTGCTGGCACACCGCCGTGAGGGATTGACGCTGAACACGAGTCTGCGACGCCACCTGAGCCTTCCCGCCGTCTTCACCGTGAGCCTCGGGGCGATGATCGGAAGCGGCATTTTCGTTTTGCCCGGTCTGGCTACGGAACTTGCGGGACCTGCCGCGATCCTTGCCTACTTCCTTGCCGGTTTGATCGTCGTACCGGCGGCGTTGAGCAAAGCGGAGATGGCAACCGCGATGCCGATGGCAGGCGGCACCTACCTCTTCATCGACAGGGCAATGGGCCCGTTGATGGGGACCATTGCCGGCTTCGGAGTCTGGTTCGCGCTCGTCTTCAAGGCGGCGTTTGCTCTCGTGGGGTTCGAGGGATATCTCGACTTCTTTGTTGACATACCTGTGGAGTTGGTAGGGATCGGTCTGGCAATCGGACTGACTGCGATGAACGCGACGGGAGTCCGGATCTCAGGTCGATTCCAGACCGCGATCGTCGCCGCCGTCCTGGGTGTGCTCGGGTTCATCGTTATCGGTGGTTCCAGATCAATGGACACCGCGGCACTTACACCGTTCGCGCCCGAAGGTACGAGTGGTGTGTTGGCGGCGACGGCACTGGTATTCGTCTCCTACGCCGGTGTAACCAAAGTCGCCTCGATAGCCGAGGAAGTCAAGAACCCGTCTCGATCGCTGCCAATTGGCATGCTGGGTTCGATTGCGCTGATGCTTGTTCTCTATCCGGCGTTGATCGCGGTTGTAGTAGGCAACGTTGATCTGGCCAAGCTGGGATCCGACACGGCACCGATGGTGACGGCGGCAAGTGGTTTCACCGGCACGATCGGTCAGGACGTTGTGGCTATCACTGCAATTCTGGCGCTCGTCAGTATGGCCAATGCTGGTTTGTTGAGCTCATCCAGATATCCATTTGCCATGGCGCGCAATGCTCTTGCACCCAAAGTGTTCGAGAGAGTCGGTGCCCGAAGTGGAACCCCCACTGCTTCGGTTCTGGTCACCGGGGCAACATTGGTCGTGTTGATTGCGACCGTTCCGCTGCTCGAGCTCGCCAAGCTGGCATCGGCCTTTCAGGTACTGGTCTTCTCGATCGTCAATTTGTCTGTTATCGCCTTTCGTGAAGCGAAAGTGCCCTGGTACCAGCCAGGCTTCAAATCGCCCTTCTACCCCCACATACAGATCGCTGGGATCGTGGGAGCCCTCGTACTGCTGACTCAGCTCGGGCTCTTTCCAATCCTTGGCGCATTGGCGATCATCGTTGTCGGTACCGGCTGGTACCGGATGTTCGGTCAATCCCGCGTTTCACACGAGAGCGCCCTGCTGGACGCCTTGCGACTGCGGGCAACCAGCCGTTTGATAGATCTCACGCGTGAGGCGCTCAGCCTTCCCGGTCGCGACCACATCCTCATCCCGGTTTCGGACACGATTAGCTCGAGTCGCCTCAGGAATCTGCTGCGATTGGCGGCAAACCTGGCGGCAGAGGATGGTCGGATAACAGTTGCCCGTGTTGATCGCGATATCGAGGGAGCGCTCTGGTGGCGTCGCACCAGGTTCCCCGAGGCCAGCGATCCGTTCCGGGTCGGTATCCGTCAGATTGCCGACGAGCTCGGCATCGACGTCGGCGTCGTTCGGCCGCGCGGATCGGACGTCCGGGACGCGGTCAACGACTACATCGGCCGACACGTAGTGGATCTAGTGCTGAGCTATCAGTCTGAGGTGAGTAGGCGCCGGCGCGGGTTTGCCGCCAACATCCGCTGGCTGCAGGAACATGCCGCGTGCGACGTCGCCATCCTCCACAAGCGCCTGATTTCCGATTTGCGCCACATCGCGGTGATGGGGGCGGGGTCGCCGTACGACGTGATGAAGATCGATGTCGGAAACCGTCTGGCTTCGCAGCCGGACTCGACGATCTCGTTTGTTCATGTGCTACCCGAGGATGCCACCGACCCACAGGTGGATGCAATCCATGGATATCACGGTCAACTCGAGGAACTGTGTTCGGCCGGAACTTCAAGCTCGATAGAGCGGTCCACGGAATTCCTCGAAGCGATTGCCGATCGTGGCCGGGGCGCTGATCTGGTGATTCTCGGCGCATCGCGCCGCACCACTGGCCTAGGACCGGAGTTGACCGACAACATCGCAGAGGCCGTCGGGACTCCGGTGCTCGTGGTTTCGTCCAGAGAACCCGGAGCACCCGGCTTCCTGCGCTCGACTCTCGAGCGGTTGATCTACTAGCCGGCCGGTCGGCTCATCCGAACTTGGACTTCGTACGATCCTGGCGTACTCCATCGATGAACACGTCCACCTTCTCGTCGTAGAAGGCGACCAGGCCGGCAATTTCAGCCGACTCGCGGACGGGGTGCTGATACCCCCAGACGTGATCCTTGTTCCGCGAGCCATCTTCGGATCCCCTCGTGTGTCCCCATCATCAACTCGCTCGACCCCGCAGACATTCCCTCGAAGCGGGTGGGGTGGGGGCTAGTGGTTGATCCAGCTCAGGAAACGGTCCAACGGCCAGGTGTTTATCGTTTGGTCGGGGGTTAGCCAGCCGCGCTGGGCGGTGGCGACGCCCCACTCCATACGGCGCATTTCGGACGGATGGTGTGAGTCCGTTGATATCACGAAGTGAACACCTTTGGCAACACCCGCCCGAATGACGTCGGGAGTTGCGTCGAGTCGATCCAGGGCGCCGTTGATTTCGATCGCAGTGCCCGTCAGCGCAGCCGCCTCGAGCACAGCCTCTGGGTCGAACTCAATTCCGGGCCGGCGACCGATCATCCTTCCGCTCAGATGCCCGATCGCCTTGACTGCCGGCTCACTCATGGCCTTT
>CBDTUP010000185.1:0-5705 GCA_965363685.1 uncultured bacterium
TGGACGTCAGTCAGACGTTCGACAACGGTGACGTCCTTCTGGAGGTCACCTACACCTACTCGCCTCAATATGTCTTGGAAATCTCCGGTGAGCGCACCCGACTCGAAGCTGACGAGTGGACGAATCGAATCTCGCTTATTGGCCTCGAACTGGGCGATGACTCGCGGTGGCGAGTCGGAGTCATCGGGATCGTGGGTGAGGACGTCTGATGGGGTGGCGCGAGCGTTGTCTCCTAGTTCTCCTGGTAGCGATAGCGTCGACGACCGAGTGTGCCTCGCCAGCATTCGCCAGAGGTGAAGGTGGC
Organism: uncultured bacterium; assembly: GCA_965363685.1. GTDB lineage: Bacteria > Actinomycetota > Acidimicrobiia > Spongiisociales > JAHEDJ01 > JAHEDJ01. The sequence goes on from CBDTUP010000185.1 coordinate 305, forward strand.
GGCGGAATCGGTGAGGGTCGAGTCGTCACATGGATAGAAATCCACGCCGACGGTTCCTTCACCGCTCCCGAAGGGTTCCACCTGCGTTACTCCTTCGAGGGCCCTGATTCGACCTGTGCGATCGACGAGGGACGGTGGCGTGAGTGGCTGTTCTATGGGGACGATCCTGCCCGGGGACACCTGGCCGGCGACGACATCATCGTGAACATCCCCGGCGGCAACGGAATCGGATTGATCGGAGGAGCGTTCGGGCTAGAACTCATCAACCCCGGACCCAACAACGGCGATGTGACCCGGCCTTACTGCGGACCTCCACCCGTTCCGGATCTCGATGTTTGGGATGCAGCCTCGGAAGCCTTGCCTGCACCGAATCTGTCTCTGAGTCCCAGCCCCATCGTCGACGGCACCCCGACCGGAGTGACCGGTATGGAGATGTGGCTGTGGTTCGATCCCGGAGTTCCCGGCTGGGATCCGCCGGAGACAACGGTCTCGGTCAGTGCGTCGGCGGGTGGTTTCTCGACTCAGGTCGATGCCTGGATAGCCGCCGTCCGTTGGCAGTTCGACAACGGCGACTCCAACTCGATCGGCTTCGTCGAACCCGGCGTCACCTCAGCACCATCGGTTGATCACTATCGGGCCGTCTCCGGCAGTGAAAAGGATCCGGCCCAAACGTATGCCTACGGAACGAAGGGGTCCTACGCGCTCTCGATCGAAGTGATCTGGACGGGACGGTTTGAGCTATTCGATAGCGCCGGTTCGTCGCTCGGTGTCTACCCACTCGACCCGTACACCGACGTCGAGACGATCAACTACCAGGTGATCGAGATCCGATCGGTCCTCGCCCGGTGATTGCGGCCTGCACACAGGAGCATCTCAACCGGCGGCCAGGATCGTCAAACCCAGGCTGGTCAGCAGCACCATCAGAACCAACATTGCGTACTGACTGCGGACTGCGGTCTTCTCGGAGAACTCCACCAGCGCGCGATCGTGGGCGAGTACCACGCCGGCCACGTGGCCGGCCAAGATGACAACCAACTGCACGTACCAAACGGCCTCCACGGAAAGCCAGTATTGGATATCCCGTCCGGCCGTCCCGAACAGATCCCACCCCCGTCCAAACGGATCCGAGAGCGTGGATAGCAGCAACTGGCCCTCGAACAGGACGAGCGTGAAGTAGTGGGCGACGGCATATGCCAGTGCGATCGGCACCAGCGTGTGCGCGAACGACGCAGCGACGGCCGCTGCTCGTAGGCCGGACTCGCCGGTCAACGCCACCGCCGCCCATGACGCACCCCAGTAGGCGGCCCCTATGAGCCCGCTGATCACCACCATCCCGAGCGTCTCCGCCCAGATCTCTCCGGACGCCCGGCCCAGCAGGTCCCTCCACCACGAAGTCCCTGACAGCCCGTCGTAGCTGACGGTTCCAATCATGAGAACCACGAAGACGGTCAACCCCCTCCAGCGTGGTACCACCGACAACGCACGCAACCATCCACGCCAGACGACCCTACCGTCGCCGCTCCGACCCAGCGGGGAGATTGCGCTCAACAACCGGTTGTAGGTTGTGAACGCTTCCCCGACCTGCAGTCCGGTGACGGGTCCGGCCCATGCGGCCATCGCCAGCACATACAGGGTGTAGACGAGCGCCGCGACCGCCAGAGTCCGCGGGCTGCTGGAGTCGGGCCACACCAGTTCGAGCCAGGTGAAAGCAAAGAAGGCGGCGCCCGCGGGTAGGACGCCCCAGCGCGACAAGAGCTCGGTGCGCTCGTCGCCACCGGCCATGAGGACGCTGGACAACCCCCGCCAGGGATTCAGATCGGCGTAGACATTCCCGACCAGAGCACCGGCAAACGGAACGACGAGCCAGAACACGACCCACACCATCACAGGCGCCAGGTTGCGAGTGCCGTTCTGCACCCCGAAGAGCCCGGCCGCGATCACCAGCAGCAGCATCGACGAACCCAGAACGGAAAAGACGGCCGCAGACCGCCGGCCTACCGTGACGCCGATCGATCGTGACACCGGGCCGTCCTGGAATCGAGGCGTCTTCCACAACGCGGCAAGCGCGATGAACGACACAACTAGCACGATGCCTGCGCCGATCAGGAAGTAGCCGAGCGGTACCGGAAGGTCGGCCCGGCCCCCAATCCCGTGCGCGGCAGCAGGTGAAGCGACACCAACGACCAGGGCACAGGTAGTCGCGACAAGCAACACCCTTGCAGATTTGCTCACGGATCGACCCGTAGTTCCGCGATCAGGTTTCCGGATCCCTCGAATTCAATCTCAAAGATCCCGGGGATCGAAGCGACAAACTGCAGAACACCCGGCATATCGGGTCCAACATCGGCATGGATGTCATATCCATGCAGGTGAACTTCGTCGGCAACCTCCGACCGAATTGTGATTTGAACCTCTTCGTCGAGCGTCGCGGTGATTTCCGCCACCTCACCGGCCACGACCGTCAAGTCGATCTCGTTGACGCCGGGCACGGTCACGGTTGTCGTTGTGGCAGCAGCAACACTCGTGGTCGTCGAAGCCGACGGTGCTATCGCGGCCGTAGTGGGGGTGACCGACGTAGAGGTCGCCGTCGTTTCCGCTTGGGTTGTAGGTGGTTGCGTCGACTCCACGGTCGCCGTTCCGGAGGCACAACCACCAACCAGTAGAACAGTCCCAAGAACCAATGACCTCAGCATCGGAGGCAGACTACCGATCGGACGGGTGTATTCGACTTACTAACCGGTCGAAAGATTCGATTTCGTGCACAAGCCCAAGGACCCTACCGGGGTGACCAGAGGCCCTACGCGTCGACTCGGCGTTCATGTGAAGCTGCACCTACCAACCCCAAGGTGGCAACCGGTCCACACTGAAACCCCCCTTCAGCCCCCAACCGGAACCCGCCAACTGAGAACCCAGGGCACCCTCCCTGGGTTCTCTTCACTCCGCTTTCAGGACACGCGCCGCTTCAAACCGCACTTGGAAATCGGAATCGTCCTTGACGCTATCGACTGCCAATCTGCTGCTGCCCAGGCCTAGTTCCCCGAGAGATCGCACGGCCTTCCAACGAATCCACCCGTCCTCATCCTTCAATGCCTGCTCGAATGCCGCCCGGAAATGCTCACTGCCAGAATCGGCCGCCGCATCGATGGTCGCTCGCCGGACGGATCGGGAAGTATCGCTCGCTCCCCTTCGGACCGCATCGCGTCTTACGGCCGCGTCGCTGGACTCGATCAAGATGGCAAGCGCAACTCTCCTGACCTTTGGATCTCCGGAGTCAACCGATTCGAGCAATCGTTGCCTATCACCGTCGGCGTCTGGGTCCAGGAGATGCAGCGCCTCAGGACGATCTCCTGCCAGGCTCCCGGCTTCCTTGAGCAGCTCGTCCCTCGTCCGGGTGGGGCGAGCCGAAGAAGGCTCCTCCATCTCAAACAATTCCGTCACCAACGCCAGCAGGGGCTCGAGCCATGCTCCCAGGAGGCCTTCGACCCGATGCCGACAGTCACGAAATCGCCGGCGACCATGACGTCCGTAACGTCTGGTTCGGCAAACAACCGCTCCACCCGCGAATCACTATCGGCGTCGTCGTCGTGACGGAGGTACCACTTGCCTGGTGCCGGGATCCCCCCGATGTCGAACTTGACCTTGCGGGGATGCGGAGTCGCCTCCGGAACAACGGGACCATCGAACACTCGGTCGAAGATTGAGGGAGCGACCTCACCTCCTCCGGACACCCAGATCACGTAGTCGCCGCCGTTCATACCGTGGCTGAGAGTGATGCCTCCCCCGAGATCATGCTCCCACCATTGCTCCTCGATGTGTGGGGAAACGGTTTGCGATAGCTCCGCCCGATCCTCGGGCGTGAACGGTTCGGCCGAAAATAACCGTCTCAGCAACGACTTGAAGGGGACGAGGGCTTCGAAAGGAAGCTGCATCGCCACATCGGTAGTCAGATAACCCGAGGCAGTGACCGTTAGTTCTCTGGCCGCAATAGTTGCCCGAGTGGCGTCGAAATCAGCAGGCTCATTCATCCCATCAACAGTAGGGGAGCAATGGCGGGCAGTCACAAGCGACTCAAGGCAGTGAGATTCCAAACCGATGATTTATGGCAACAGACGAAGGAACTCATGTGCGCCGTCTCATTCCGATATTGGTCCTTGCCGTCCTCCTGACCGGCTGCAAGGTGAAGGTCGACCAGGGATTCGAGCTGAACGACGACGGGTCTGGCACTGCCTCGGTCGTGTTCGGTTTCGACGACGAAATAATGGAAATGCTGTCGTCCTTCTCCCCCGACGGCGACCCGCTGAGCGGAATGACGTCTGATCTGCCCAACGGTTGGGATTCCAAAGAGTGGTCCGAGGGTGAGTTCACCGGGATCGAGGCAACGACAGATTTCAAAGACCTGGATGAGCTGAGATCCCTCGCCTCCATGGTCTTCAGCGGAGAAGACGGCCTGTTGGAGACTTTCTCCATCGAGGAAACCTCGGATGGAGGCTTCCGGTTCGAAGCATCTCTGAACGCTGAAGCTCTCGAAGCCGGCCTGGAAGGTTCTGAAGGTTTCGACTTTGGCGGATCCATCGAGGACCTCGGCGACACGTTCTTCGACGCTGAAATCGTCGTCACGCTGCCGGGCGAGGTCATCGACCATAACGCCGACCAGAAGGGTTCTGACGGCACCCTGATTTGGAACGTCGGACTTGCCGACGGGGACCGCGTCATTCGCGCCGAGTCCGCTCCGGGCGGGGGCCTACCGATGATCCCGATCGCTGCCGGCGCAGTGGTGACAATGCTGGCGGTGCTGGGTTTCATGCTCTGGAAGCGACGCTCGCCGGCCCAGGCCCCTACAGAGGACCAGCACGTCGCTCCGGTAGTGAGGCAACCGGTTGAAGCCTTCGACGGCGATCCATTCGGATAGAGTCCATCTCCGTCGCGCGCCCGGCGTGTCCGATGTCGGCCTATCAGCGCCTAAGATACCGTCGGGGCGGACGAGGGTTCCTCACGCTATGAAATGGCAACGGCGAGAGTTGAGCAATGCCAACATTTGAGGGTTCACTACAGATCGCTGGGGATGCCAGCACCAACATGCCTGCGGGTATCCGCGTCGATGGCGGACGCCTCGTCATCCTCGCCGGAGCGTCCGAGGAGATCGGCAGCTGGAGCCTCTCGCAAATCGATATCTATCGCAAGAGCGGCGCCTTCGTGTTCAACGCAGAAGGCGAACAGTTACTGATCAGCGTCAACGATCCCGACGGGTTTTCCCGGCTGGTGGACATCAACGATGACTCACCGGCCCCGGCCCAGCCGAAGAAGGAACGCCGCTCAAGCAAGAAGAAGGAGCGGCCCCCGAAAGCACCGCGCGCCAAACGATCCAAGAAGGATAAGGCGGCGGCCGCTCCCACCGAGGAAC
>CBDTUP010000186.1:0-5693 GCA_965363685.1 uncultured bacterium
GACCTCGTAGTCCGCCCCTGGCGGGCCCTCGGCCCTGGTCATCCAGACGGCCGCAGCCGGCCCGTACTCGGAACCGGCGGCTACGGTGCCTGTCTCCCAATCAACGTCCCGGGGCCCGCTCAAGAGATCGCGTGCGCGGCGGGCAATGTCCAGATTGACCTCCGGCTCGGCAAGACCGGTTGGCCCCGTTGCGCCCCGATTCGGTCCTCCGTGGCCCGGGTCGAGGACGATCACGGCAGATTCGAGTGACTCTCCCGTGTCTTCACGCTGCGGTTCGAATCGGATCTCAGAGCCGTCCGCCCAGGCTTCGGTGTCGCATGGGGTCAGCAGACGGAACAATGAGCCTTCCCTTCCGATCACCGGCATCGGGAGGCCTTCATGAGCTCGGACGGTCACGTCCCCTGAGGGCGTGTCGCGCAGGTCCGCCCCTCCGCGCGCGACGATGGCAACTCCGACCGCTCCGTCCGGAATCAGACTGCCGGCCGGAGGTGGCGGAGGATCGGCATCCGGCTCGGCAGGCGGCAGCAACCGCACAATGGTCGTTTCAGGTGTCGAACTCATGGTCGTGGTCGTGCTCGTCACGACCGGCGCAGTCGAGGTGACGGGCTCCACCGGGAAAGTGGTGGCCGCGGGCGTCGACGTGCACCCGAAGAGAATCGTGGCGACGGCCAATGCCGCCGCCACGCGGGTCCTCACAGCTTCTCGGATACCGACTTCATCTCCATGAAGAGCCTCAGGTAGTCGGGACCACCCGCCTTGGCATTAGAGCCGGACATATTGAAACCTCCGAACGGCTGAACCCCGACCATGGCCCCTGTGATCTTCCGGTTCACATACAGGTTGCCGACGTGGAAGGCCTTCCGTGCGTATTCGATACGGTCCCGGCGCTTCGTGAAGACGCCTCCCGTGAGTCCGTATTCGGTTCCGTTGGCTATCTCGATGGCATGTTCGAAGTCATCTGCCCGAATAACCGACAACACCGGTCCGAATATCTCAAACTGGGCGAGACGACTGTCCGGAGTGACATCGGCAAAGACGGTCGGCTCAATGAAGTAGCCACCATTCATTTCTACCGCTGATCCTCCGAGAACCAGCTTCGCCTCATCCTTGCCCTTTTCAATCTCCTCCAGAATCGTCCGGTGCTGGGCTGCACTTATCACCGCAGTCACCTGGCTGTTGTCGATTGCCGGACCCATAGTGAGCTCCGACGCATATGCGACGACCTTCTCCAAGACCTCGTCGTATACATCGTCGACGACGATCAGTCGCGAGCAGGCTGAACACTTCTGACCCTGGAATCCGAAGGCTCCAGCTACCGCAGCGCGGGCGGCAGCGTCGAGATCTGCCGTCTCGTCGACTACCTGCGCATCTTTGCCGCCCATCTCCATGTAGGCCCGCTTGAGCCAAAGTTGGCCCGGATTCACCTTGGCCGACCGCTCGGCGATCCTCAGACCGACCTCCTTGGACCCCGTGAAGTTGATGAAACGGGTACGGGGGTGATCCACCAGCGTATCCCCCACCCGGCTGCCGGGCCCCGGAAGGAAGTTGATCACGCCCGGCGGAAAGCCGGCTTCCTCGACGGCCGCCATGAACTGCGCGCCGATCACTGGAGTGGTCGATGCGGGCTTGAGAACTACGGTGTTTCCGGCCGCCACAGGACCGATAGTCATGCCGGCGAGGATCGCCAGTGGGAAGTTCCAGGGCGGGATCACCACACCGACGCCCAGCGGGATGAGATGAGATTCATTGTCCTCACCCGGCCATGGAGTAACCGCCAGCGGCTCGGCCATCTTGATGGCTTGCCGCGCATAGAAGTCGCAGAAGTCGATCGCTTCGGCAACATCGGCTTCTGCTTCGAGATAGTTCTTCGAAGCCTCGAAGGTCTGCCATGCAGAGAGTTCGAACTTCCGCCGGCGAAGGATCGCCACAAGCCGCTGGATAGTGCGAGCACGTGCTTCTGCGCTGGTCGACGACCACTGCGGGAAGGCGTCCCAGGCGGCGTCGATTGCATCCTCGGCGATCTCCGGAGTAGCCGAAGCAACGGTTCCGACCACTTCAGAAGGGTCGGCAGGATTCACGCTCTCGATTCGGTCTCCCGGGTCAACGGTCTTCCCGCCGACCACCAGCGGGTAGTGGCGACCTAGTTCGCCGCGAACCTTTTCGATGGCTGCGCGATAGACGGCTGCGTTCTCCTTCACGGTGAAATCGCTGTACGGCTCGTTTACGAACGGTTCGAACATGGTGATCCTCCGGGTCTATTGACTTGAGCCTATTCCATGTGCAGCGGCGCGTCACTATCAGGAAGACTAGGTTTCGTTCGGGGAGGTGCCATGCAGTACGGAGGCGACAATGCGAGGCCAGAAACGCTTCCTTCCTGTCGAGTCGTTGTGCTAGTTCGGGCACATCCATGAGTCGCCCGCTCGAGCTATTGAGAGAGGCAGCCCACGACGACTGGTCGGATCCGGTCGAGACGGCCCGCCGGGCTACCGAGGGACTGCTACAACTCGTGGATCAGGATTGGGAAGGCACCGGGTTGCACGCAGCCAGGACGCTACGCGAACGACGCCCTGATCTTCCGCTGGTTCTCGCCGTGACCGAGCGTTCGCTCGATCCCGATTCCGATAGGGTGCGGGCGGGGCTCCAGATGGCTCTGGCCCAGCTAGAGGATGAGACCTGGAGCTCAGATCTCGGTTTGCGCAACGCTCATCACGACTCTCTGGGCGTCACGTCACTTGGCCGGTCAACGCTTTCGCTGCTCGAAGCCGCCTCTCAACTCGGCAGTTCACGGGCTCAATTGTTCACCGATCGCCGCGCCGTCTCGAAGGGCCTCGGCTACTTGAACTTCCCGATATCGGTGGCGCCGCCTGAAGAGGCTGCCGCTCTTCTCGCGCCGGGGGTCGCCGCAACCGCCTCGCGTTTCTGGACGACATCGCGCGTCGCCGATGCCGCGCTCAAAGCGAAAGCAGGCGGCCGGCAGATCATCGTGATAGTCCACCCGCTGGCAGTCCTGTCGCCTCTCAACAGATCTGTCTACAGGCCGCACCGATTGCTGATAGACGTGACGTTGTAGGTCCGGTCGCCGATTCGGCTACGTCAACGCCGCGGTAGCGACGACCCATGCCAGCACGAGTGTCCCTATCGATCCTGCGATGAGTCCAAAGATAGCTTCCGGCTTTCCGGACGCCTCTCGCCCGGTACGCAGCCGGACCTCTCGGAGTTCGTGCAGGGCACCGATGCTGGCTGCGACCGCCAAGGGGGCGGGAAACACAAGTAGGCTGAGCCAACCCAGATAGAAGGCCGCGGTCGCTCGTCTGGACTGCTCGCCCGGCAATGCCATGAGAGCGAACCGATCGGTAGATTCCGGGTCTCGCCCGATGGCCGGATCCGAGGCGCTGCTTTCAAACCCCGGCACCCGTCCCAGCGGCGTCCACTCCTCGAGCCCTTGGGTCCACACAAGAGATCCGGCGTCGAGGAATCCCGAATCCACCAATCCCCGAAGAGCTGCTTCGGAAACGGGTCCGGCCGTTTCTCCACCCGAGATGAAAAGCCACGTGCCGGGGGCCATCCGAATCAGGCTCTCAGGGCATCCACAACGAACTCGATCGAGGCGATCAGAGCTTCGATGTCCTTGTGTGGGATCGCCGGCCAGGTTCCGATCCGCAACTGATTCCGACCCAGCTTCCTGTAGGGCTCGAGGTCCAGGATGCCGTTGCTTCGCAGGATCGAGGCCACCTGCAAGGCGTCGACGTCTTTGAAGTCAATCGTGGCGGTCGTAGGCGAACGATCCGCTGCGACCTCAACGAATGGGGTCGTGGAATCGGTTGCCTCTGCCCACTCGTAGATGAGGGTCGAGTTCCGTTTCGCCCGAGCTACCGACCAATCGAGGCCGCCACCGGCATTCATCCAGTCGAGCTGCTCGGCCATCAGGAATAGGGTCGTCAGGGCAGGCGTAGTGGGCGTTTGGTCCTTCCGGGAGTTCTCAACCGCGCTCTTCAGCCCGAGGAACGGAGGTATGTAGCGGTCACCTGAGTCAATACTCTCGATTCGCTCGATGGCAGCCGGTGACATCAGTGCAACCCACAAACCGCCCTCCGAGCCGAAGGCCTTCTGAAGGGAGAAGTAGTAGGCATCGAATTGATCGACCGACACCGTGACGGCGCCTGCCGCGGAGGTTGCGTCGACCAACACCAAACCAGAGGAAGCGGGACGGACAATCGGCGTCACAACGCCAGTCGTGGTCTCGTTGTGGGTGAAGGCATAGGCATCGACCGACGCATCGAACACCGGCTCCGGGCGCGTGCCCGGATCGGACTCGACGATGAGCGGGGTCGCGAGATGAGGAGTGTTAGCAACGACATCGGCGAACTTGGCTGAGAACTCGCCGAACACGAGATGCTCGCTTCGGGCCTCGATGAGACCGAAGGCGGCGGCATCCCAGAAAGCTGAGGCGCCCCCGATCCCAAGTACTACTTCGTAATCGTCTGGAAGCGCGTAGAGCTCCCTCAAGCCCGAGCGAATGCGACCCACCGTCTGCTTCACCGCCGGTTGACGGTGACTCGTACCGAGGTAGCCGCGATTGCCGGCAAGGAGGGACTCAAGGGCAGAGTCGCGCACTCGGGTCGGGCCGGACCCGAACCTCCCGTCGGCAGGCAGAAGATGCGAGGGGATCTCGATTTGGACTGACATCGGCACCACTATTCTTGCTAATCAATCGGTATCACAATCGATCAAGGCTACGAAAGCGAATCGCCATGTCACGCATATCCCACCGCATCGCATCGATCGCCGAATCTGCCACCATGGCGGTCACCGCCAAGGCGAAGCAGCTGCGCGCACAGGGGATAGATGTGATCGGGTTCGGAGCCGGTGAACCCGATTTCGCAACTCCAGATCACATCGTTGAGGCCGCGATCGCTGCCTGCCGTGATCCGAAAATGCACAAGTACGGACCCGCCGCCGGTATGCCAGAACTGCGGGAGGCCGTCGCCGAAAAGACCCTGCGCGATTCGGGCTATACAGTCGATGCTTCACAGGTCCTGATCACCAACGGTGGTAAACACGCCGTGTTCGCAGCCCTGGCGACAATCATCGATCCCGGCGATGAAGTGCTACTCCCGGCGCCGTACTGGGTCACGTACCCGGAGGCCGTGGGTTTGGCCGGTGGGATTCCGATCGTTATTGCCACCGACGACTCGACCGGTTTCCTAGTCACGGTCGAACAGCTCGAGGCAGCACGGACCGAGAAAACGAAAGCACTGATCTTTGTATCGCCCTCGAACCCGACGGGTGCGGTCTATCCATCCGAGGCGGTGGCTGCCATCGGCCGCTGGGCCGCTGAGCACGATGTCTGGGTGATCACGGATGAGATCTACGAGCATTTGATCTACGGATCCACCGGGTTCTCCTCCATCCCCTCACTGGTACCGGAGATACGTGACCGATGCATCGTGGTCAACGGGGTTGCCAAGACCTATGCAATGACTGGCTGGCGGGTCGGTTGGTTGATCGGACCGCCGGATGTCACCAAGGCTTATATCGACGCTCCTCGCAGCGATGAAAAGAGCCCGTCCGACATTATCCTGAAAGGCAAGTGGGAAGGCTACACGCCACCACCCATGCCGAAAAAGTGATGATGTGCGGCTAGCCGTGATTTCCAGCAACGTTTTTTACAGATCGCCTCCATCATCTGCAGG
>CBDTUP010000187.1:0-5667 GCA_965363685.1 uncultured bacterium
TAGAGCAGCGGACTTTTAATCCGAAGGTCGCGGGTTCGATCCCCGCCGGGCCCACGGGAACTCGCCTCCGGCGAGTTCCTTGGCAGTTTTCAAGGGAAACTGCAGCCCGGAAGCCCCTTACCGGAGCCTGTATCGGGCACTATCTCGCCACAGCCGCGATACCAAACACTGCTCAACAACCTGATTGCGCGAGAATCCTCTCATGGCGCTACTTCCTCAAGATGAACGATCAACCTTCCTGACCGCTCACCAGGATTGGATGATCCAGAACGAGACCCTCGAGCGAGTCTTCGAGTTCCGAGATTTCGTGGAGGCCATGGGATTCGTCACTTCCGTAGCCATCCTGGCGGAGAAGGCATTCCACCATCCGGATATCGACATCCGGTGGAACAAGGTCGCGATCGCGCTCACGACTCACGACGAAGGCGGCTTGACGAAGAAGGACACGACGCTGGCGGCGGCCATCGAGAAGCTGATCTAACGAGAACCCCGCCGAAAAGGCGGGGTTCCCATACTCGAATCCGCTGGTGTCTACTCGAAGCGAGCCACGGGGCCGTCCCAACTCACGCCTTGCCATGCGGAACTGCTCCAAGACAGTCCACTCCAAGACAGGCCGCTCCACGAGAGACCACTCCAGGACAGGCCGTTCCACGTGGCATCGGACCAGGTCTTGCTGCTCCAGGACAAGCCGCTCCATGAGACACCGCTCCAGGAAACGCCACTCCATGAGACACCGCTCCACGAAAAACCGCTCCACGAAACACCGCTCCATGAGACACCGTTGAAGGTCCCCTCGCTCCACAGGGTGTCGACGCAGCCGGCCTCGGTGCAATATCCGACCCACGGGCTGGACATGATGTCGATCTCGCCGGTGAGGGCGACACCATCGTCGTAGACATGGTTGGTGCCGCGGGCGGCCTCAAGCGAACCAGTCCCGTCCGACGGCTCGAACGTCTGGGCTGAGGTGTTCACGTTCGGAACACGAAGCTTGACCAAACCCGACATATCGAGGGAACCGGCGCCCTGGCACTTGTAGTCGGCACCGTCGACGTAGTCGGCCTTCGTGATCAACATCTGCTTGACCTGATCCGGATTCAGGTCCGGATGCTTGTCGAGCAGCAACGCGACGCCACCGGCTACTACGGCGGCAGCCTGACTGGTGCCGGAACCCAGGAAGTAGTTCCCGTCGACGGCTGCCTGCGGATAGTGCTGATCGGCATACGAACCCGGCGCCCGCAGGCTGAGGATCGAGCGCCCCGGGGCCACAATGTCGACAAAGCGGTCGGCGGTCCCGCAGTTGGAGAACGCAGCAACGCCTGAGATCTGAGAAGCGTTGTTCTCAGCTGCACCAACGGCGATCACAAACGGGTCGGTGGCTGGGTTCCGCAGGAGAGCAGAGTTGCCGTCGTTGCCGGCCGCAACCACCACGACGATTCCTGCGTTCCAAGCCTTTTCGACCGCATAAGCGAGGGGATCGACCTGATAGGGCTGCACGCTGTCGGTGCCGTAGGCGAGGTTGATTACCCGGATGTTCATGTCATTGTCGTTGCGATGCTGAACGACCCAGTCGATGGCCGCGATCACCTGCGATACGTCGACGGCACCCTGACCCCCGGCCACCTTGACATTGACGATCCTGGCGCCCGGCGCCATTCCTGCGAAGTTCGAGTCGGCATCATCCCGACCGGCGATGATGCCGGCTAGGTGTGTGCCATGGCCGTACGTGTCGAGATGACGGAGATTCTCGGCCTGCGACTCGAAGGACAGATCTGGACCATTGATGACCTTCCCCGGCCAAGTAAGTCCGTCAACTGGAACGACGCCCGTATCGATCAAGGCCACATCGACACCCGTGCCGTCGTAGCCTGCCTTCCAGAAGACATTGGCGCCGGTGATGTTGTTCGTGATCCACGGCATCGATCCACTGAATTGGCCGGGTGGGAGCCCCTGCAAGGCCGCAGCATCCTCCCACTGGACGTGGAGATCGCTCGGATCCGAAGTCGGGGCCAAAGCGGGCTTCAGAGCCACCAAGTGCCCGATGCCGCCATCGCTGGCCTCTGCTACGGCAGTACGTGTACCCGTTCCGCCGATCTCGGCGAAGAGCGCGTCCGCGCCCATTGCAACGGTCTCTCCGACTGCACCGATGCCTGCCGCACTAGAACGATCCCAGTGTTCGACCAGATCGGATGGCGGAGTGATTGCACCAACATCGCGCACTGTGAAGAACCCGATCAGAATGGTGTCGGTGACAGAAGTGTTGATCGAGGGAGCGACAACCGCAGTGGATGTGCCGCTTTCCTGACCACCGAATGCATCGATTGGATCAGACAGATCGATGTTGGTGTAGACAGCGATGGCACCGGACGCCGTGTCCGATTGGCCACTGTCGAGACCGAAGGAGTAGGCGGCAGGCTCGTCGGCGGTGACCTCGCGCCAGTAGAGGCCTTGCATTATCGGCTTGCGGGAGTGACTGAAGACATCAATCGTATTCCATCCGACCGGCGGAGTGATGGTCCCATTGGCGCTGTAGGCGATCTGTGCAATCAGAAAATCGCCGGCAACGGCATCAGCCGGAACTGCGACTTCGAGCGCCGACCCGGTCGAGAAGTACCCAGCGGCCGTCTCAACCGACTTGAAGTTCGGAACCGGCGCGGGATCCTTGGGCGGCTTAGCTGCCAAAGCGGGTGCGACGATCAATGGCAAAGTTGCCAAGACCATCGCCACAACAAGAAGTACGGTGAGTACTCGACCCCGTCGCGGGCTCTCCCACTTGACAGACGTATACATGCTTCACTCCCATTTTTGCCTTGGGAGTGGCTTCGACATATCGCGCAAAAACCCGCGAACCAAACTACCGGCTACCGATGGGACTAGTTATCTCATCAATGTTGGATTCACGTGTAGAGGGGCAAATTCCGCCCAAACATTTGGCGGCTCTACGCCTCGGTCGGTGCCTCGTCTGACAGCATGCCTTTCTCGCGCAGGCCTTCGACAACCTTGTCGGCAATTTCGTCGACCTTCTCGGGGGGCATCTTGTCGTCGAGCTTGGAATGCATCTTGCCGCGCAATTCCGTCTCGCTCAGCCCTTTCCATTGGGCTATCTGATCCTGAACGACCTTCACGATTGCCCCGATAATGGCCGCCAACAGAATGAACTTGATGAGCTTCTTCATAACACCTCCAGCTCTGAAACCTAGCGGGTGAACCATCCGACCCGGCCATCTACTGGACCACACGCCGGATGGGCTACCCGATTACCCGAACGTCACAACCACAGTCACGAAGGACAACCCGACTGCCGCAGTCATAGACAAAACCGCACCCGTAGCGGCCATCGTCCCCGTACGCTCAGATTTGAGGAACAACCACAACCCTCGGACGAAAACCGCCCCGGTGAGCAGCACGGTGACGACGAGCACCACCGCCAACCACATTGGTTCGAAATACACGTCTGCGCGCTGACGGGCGAGATTGAATACCGACCCGGTGAACATCCACGCTGCCACCTGTGGCAGCGCCAGTAGGCCACCGACAAGAGTGCGCTTGATCGCTTCGCTTCGACCGAATTGGGGCTGATCGTCCACAGAGCGGCACGTTAGCCGCACCATCGCCTTCGCCGTCTGGCACTTCCAACTTTCTGGGAGGAATTGAGTGCCGACATAAAGGCGCAATACTCCCGAGTAACACTCTGGGACCGGGGTGGCGGATGGGGCCGGCGGCGAATGTAGTCTCCGTTGTATGGAGTCCTGTTCTCTCGGCCCGCAGCAGCGAAGCACCGACCTCGACCGGATGACCCGGGAGGTTCTGGACGTCGTCGTCATCGGAGCCGGCGTCACCGGCGCCGGAGCCGCACTCGACGCTGCCAGCCGAGGCTTGAACGTCGGGTTGATCGAACAGCGCGACTATGCCTCCGGGACTTCCAGCAGATCATCGAAGCTCATCCACGGAGGCCTCAGGTATCTGGAGCAGCTGGACTTCGGTTTGGTTCGAGAAGCGCTGCGCGAGCGTGGGTTGATCTTCGACCGGTTGGCTCCTCACCTCGTCCGACCAGTTTCCTTCCTTTACCCACTCCAACATAGGGTCTGGGAACGGGCTTACGTCGGCGCCGGCATCGCTATGTACGACGGCCTGGCCGCGCTTGCACGCAATCCCCTGCCCACACATCGGCACCGATCCAGACGAGACGCTCTCAAATTGGCCCCGGCGCTGGCGAGAGAGGGCCTGGTAGGTGCGATTCGCTATTGGGATGCCCAGGTAGACGACGCCCGTCACACCCTGGGACTCGCCAGAACGGCCGCAGCCTATGGAGCGGCGATGGCATCGAGTACCAGGGTTGTCGGATTGCTCCGAGATGGAGATCGAGTCACCGGCGTGCGGGCACTGGACCTCGAGTCCGGACGCGAGTTTGATGTGCGCGCCCGTCAAGTCATCAACGCCACCGGAGTCTGGACCGACGAAATCCAAGACATGGCCGGACGCGGCACCATCAAAGTTCGGGCCTCCAAAGGCATCCACCTGGTTGTGCCGCGGGACCGACTCCATTCGGACACAGGCTTGATTCTGCGGACGGAGAAGAGTGTCTTGTTCGTCATCGAGTGGGGTAAACACTGGATCATCGGGACAACTGATACAGATTGGGATCTCGACCTGGCTCACCCTGCTGCCAGCCGAACCGACATCGACTACCTCTTGAATCAGGTCAACTCGGTCCTCGATCAGCCACTGACCCGTGACGATGTCGAAGGCATTTACGCCGGTCTGCGGCCTCTGTTGTTCGGCGAGTCGGACGCAACCAGCAAGCTGACTCGTGAGCATGCAGTGTCGCAGACCGTGCCCGGGTTGATCTCCGTGGCAGGCGGCAAGTACACGACCTATCGGGTGATGGCGAAGGATGCCGTGGATGCCGCAGCCCGCAACCTCAGTGGGCGGATTCCCCCTTCGTGCACCTACGAGATCCCTCTCGTAGGGGCCGACGGCTTCCGGGCCGCCTGGAATCGCAGGTACAAGACGGCCACCGAATCGGGTTTGACCACGGCTCAAACAGAGAACCTCCTGCGGAGGCATGGAACGAACATCGACGAAGTGCTCGACATGCTCGGCGAACGGCCCGAGTTGTCGTCCACGCTTCCCGGCAGTGAGGACTATCTGGCTGTTGAGGTTGCCTACGCGGCCCGCCATGAGGGTGCTCTGCATCTCGATGATGTTCTGACCCGGCGCACCAGACTCTCGATCGAGTCCTGGGACCGCGGCCTGGCCGCCACCAAGCAAGTGGCCGAACTCATGGGCGCTGAACTGAACTGGGATGAGAACACCATCGCCAGGGAGGTAGAGCACTACGAAGCTCGAGTAGCCGCCGAACGGGAGTCGCAAGAGCAACCCGACGACCGGACGGCAGACGCCGCCCGATTGGGAGCCCCGGACGTTCGGATGCTCGGCCGCAGCTGAGCCGACCCGCCGGCAACTCACCCCCGAACGCCTTCTCCCACCACCGGCAGGTGGGGGGAGTGGGCGCCGATCGACAGATCGGCGGTCGAGGGGGGAAAGCAGCCCCACCACCGGCAGCCACCACGAGCGCAGCAACCACACCCGCCGGGCGTCAGCCAAAGAAACACGGCATGAGTTGCGCCAGCAACTCAAACCTGCCGGCACAGCCGCGGAGGAGAGCTC
>CBDTUP010000188.1:0-5645 GCA_965363685.1 uncultured bacterium
CGAGTCAATCCGGGAAATAGGGGATGCCTTTGGTGCCGGGGAACTGTTCTTGCCGGAACTTGTTGGCGCCGCGGAGGCGATGGAAGCCGCCATGCCGATCGTCGAGAAGGTCATCAAGGAACGCGGAGAGTCACGAACGAGCGCAGGCAAAGTTGTCGCCGGCACGGTCTTCGGCGATATTCACAACATCGGCAAGACGATCTTTGCCACGTTGCTCACCGCCGATGGGTTCGAAGTGATCGACCTCGGCATCAACGTTCCAACTGAGAAATTCGTTGAGACGGTCCGGGCGGAAGAACCCGATGTGGTAGCGATGTCCGCTCTTCTGACGATCACCGCGCAGGAGCAGAAGAATGTGATTGAGGCTCTCACCGCGGCCGGGTTGCGCGACGGCCTCAAGGTCATCGTCGGTGGAGGAGCGATCAGCCAGCGATTCGCGGAGAGTATTGGAGCTGATGGATATGCCCCGACGGCGCCGGGCGGAGTGTCGCTGACCAGAGAACTCCTCCAGGTCTGAAAGAAGGCGACGGCTGATGCTCAAGGGATTCACGCGCAATTACCAGCCGCTGAAGATGCTCACCGGTGAGCAAGAGGCGTCGATTCACGGTGGCGCTATGTACACCCTGCAGAAGACCGGTATGCAGATCGAGCACAAGGGTGCCCTCGAGCTGATGGCCGACGCCGGGTGTGACGTCGATTTCGACGCTCAGCGAGTCCGCATTCCGTCCTGGCTGATAGAGGAGTGTCTTCGCAAGACACCGAGTCAGTTCCGATTGAAGGCCCGCGACGCGGCCCAAGACCTGATGGTGGGTGGAGATAGCGTTTACTTCATGCAGGGCATGGGCATGCGCTACATCGATCTCGATACGTGGGAGACTCGCCCGGCCACGGGTGCAGAACATCGAGACGCGATGATTGTTGCCGACGCTCTACCGAATATCCACCTGGCAGAAGCGTGGGAGATCTATACCGATCGCCGGAATATCCCACCGGTCATGGGCATGCTCGAGAACCTCGCCAGCGGGATTCGTTATTCCTCCAAGACCCAGGTGGCGGGCAACATCAAGGACACTGAGATCTTCGCCATTGAGATGGCCAAGGCCACAGGCACCGACCTGTTTCCGGAGATCGAGCATGCCTGTCCATTGACGATCCAGGAGGGTGGAGCGGAGGCTGCATTCCGCTATGCGTTGGCTGGAATTCCGTTTGTTCCCGCCTTGTCCGTGTCCAGCGGCGCCACCGGGCCGGCGACTCTGGCCGGTGCTGTGGTTCTCAAGATCGCGGAGACGATGGCCTGGGTAGTGATGACTCAGGTACACACGCCGGGTGCGCCGATGGCGATCCACCATGGCATCTCCGCTACCGACATGCGTACCGGGAACAAGGTCCTCTCGACACCTTCACGTGGCGTGGGGACCGCCATGATGAACCAGATGCTGCGTCTCTACGAGATACCGATCTGGTCCAACACCGGTTTCGCCAGTACTTCCAAGAAGATCGATTTTCAGGCCGGATACGAGAAGTCGGTCGGCACCTTGCTGTCGGCTCTGACCGGCGGTCACGTCCAGATGTATCAGGGCGGGTCGAGTACCGAGTTGATGTATAGCCCGGAGATGGCCGTCATGGAGGATGACGTCGCCGGGTGGATCGGCGGAGTTCTCGAGGGCCCGATCTTCAACGAGGAGACTCTCGCCATCGACCTCATCAACGAGGTCGGTCCGATCCCCGGCCACTACATGGGTCAGGCCCACACGCGCAAATGGTGGAACAAGGAGGACTACTTTCCGCAGGTGGCGGATATCGAGGCCTACGCCTCTTGGGCGGCGACCGGCAAGAAGGACATGCTCGACAACGCCAAGGAGAAGGTCGAGGAGATTCTCGCCAATCACAAACCCCTTCCTCTGTCCGACAGCGAAGACCAGGCTCTTGAAGACATCCTCGTGGAGGCTCGTAATCACTATCGGGCCAAGGGAATGATCTCCGCCGACGAGTGGGACCTCTACATGAAGGAGTTGGAGTCGACCGACTGACTATTGAGCGACGCCCGCTGGCCGGACTTCGTGGAGCCGGGTTCAGGAACTTCGCCAGAGCCCCGCATGGGGCCTGCCCGAGTTGGTCCAATGCCACGTCCGTACCCGCTGTTTGATGTTCCTCCGCCTACTGATTCAGACTGATGGCGGGCCGGCGCAGCCGGTTAACCTATGAGCCGAGAAAGGTAGAAATGACGTCACCGCTGACAGACACCGAAGCACCCACTACCCGCGAGCGCATATTGCGCGAGGCAGCGCGGCTGTTCGCGGAGAAGGGTTTCTACGGCACGTCGACCCGAGAGATAGCGGCTGCAGCTGAGATCCGTCAGCCCTCGGTGTTCCACCACTTCCCGACCAAGGACGCCATCATGCTGGCGTTGATCGATATCAACCTCGATGAGCCGACCTCGGTGGCGGAGAGGGAGGCGCAATCCGACGATCCGGCGGCGCTTCGGCTCTACCGGTATCTGGTGTGGGATCTCTCCTTCATTTGTCGGTGTGAGTACGACCTCACATCAGCCGAACCGATCATGAGCGACCCGGCATTTGCTAATCAATACCCTCGCTATGAGCGACTGGTGGAGGCACGCCGGAGAATCATCAAGGATGGAATCGAGAGCGGTGAGTTCACGGATCTCGACATCGATCTCGTCCAGAAGATCATCGTGTGGATCCTGCGCGGCGACATTGCCGACTGCCGTGGTACTCAACCGGCGGACGTCGCCGATACTGCCGACAAGCTGGCATCATTCGCCCTGCGGGCGCTGCTCGAGGATCCGTCTCGGCTCGACGCGATCCGCGCGGCCGCTCAGGTGTGACCAAGCCTGTCACAAGGAATGATCGAGATGCCGAGGGAAGAACAATCGCCTATGAGCGGTGACGGCCGGCCCACTGTGGTCATCGGCTGCCGGATGTTGGAGCCCCTATTGGCGCCTCACCTGGACCCTGCGCAATCGGCCACATTTCTCGGATACGGATTGCACGAACGGCCGATCGATATGACACCGGCTTTACAGGAGCACCTCGATGCCCTTCCTGAACCGTCGACCGTTGTCGTCGGATATGGCCTCTGCGGAAACGGAGTAGTAGGGCTCACCGCCGGACAACACACCTTGATCCTGCCAAGGGTGCACGATTGCGTGGCAATGGTCATGGGATCACACCAGGCATACGTCGATGACTTCAGAAGCAATCCGGGTACCTACTACCTCACGCGCGGATGGCTCGATATTGGCGAGGACCCACTCCACGAATACGAACGCATCGTCGAGCGGCGTGGCGTTGAGTTCGCCGAGCGAGTCATCGACTCCCTCTACGGGAACTACCGGCGCCTTTGTCTGCTGGCGTTTTCCGCCGAGGAAATGGCCGACCTTCGTCCGCTGGCAGCTCCCATCGTCGAGTTCTGCCGGGACCGTTGGGACGTCGTCTATGAGGAGGCGGTCGGTGATTCGTCGCTGATCGAGAGCTTGCTGCGGCCGGAGGCATTGGACGATTCCAGGTTCCTGCGAATTCTCCCCGGGGGAGAGGTGACCCAGGAGATGTTCCTCGAATGATCAGGTGCCGGTGTGAGTTTCGCCGAGGTATTCCGTGATCAAGTCTTCCGCTTCACTCCGAACCTTCTCCAGCGAATCCGGGTCGGCGAGGAGGCCGCGCAACACCAGAGAGGCCGACGCCTCGGGGTGGAACGGGCGACGGGCCTGGTCGGTGGTTAGGAACAGGTTCGACCGGGCCAGAAAACCGCTGACCATCTGCAACGCCAGCCACGGATCGACGTCGAGAAACTGACCGGACTCCTGACCTTGACGTATTAGGTCGCTGGTCAACATGTCGAACTGCCCGAGCAGGTCGCGAAACGGCGCCAGCTCTGGGTCGTTCAGGGCCTCGAAGCTGATGTATGCGCGCATGTCATAAGGGGAGTCCATCTCGCGAAGCACCTCGCCGGCAATCATTGCGAACAACTTGGCGCCTGGCGTGCCGTCACGGGCCATCAGACTCTCGAAACCTCGCAAGGCGGGGATGAGGTCGAATCGATACAACTCTTCAACAATTGCCCGCTTGGTGGGGAAGTGGAAGAAAAGCGATGGTTGGCTGATTCCCACGGCGGATGCGATGTCTCTCGTGGTGGTACCCCGGTAGCCGTGCAAAGCGAGCAGGCGAGATGCCTCGATCAGGATGCGCTGCCGGGTATCGGGTTCGCCGTCAATTGCTGCTTTCACCATGTCTGCTCCAGATCCGAAGTCGATCCCTTCATCGACAGTCTATCTATCATTTGATAGGCTGTGTTGTGTCATCAGCCTCGGCTCGAAAGGTAGCCATGACAAGGGTCAATTCGTGGAATGAGTGGGATCCGCTCAAGCACGTGATTGTAGGTCGGATCGACAGCAGGATGGTTGGAGCGCCGGAGGCCGGGATGATGCTGGATCTTCCGGAACTCGGGCTGAAACCCGGAGATTGGACTCCGATTCCCGACAAGTACGTGGAGAAGGCTCACGGGCAGATGGAGAGCTTCGCGGCGATGCTCGCCGGTCGGGGGATCAGGGTTGATCGGCCTACCTCGATGGACGATCGCCAGTACGTCAGGACGCCCGACTGGGAAGCCAGTCATATGTTCGGGACCATGCCGCCCCGTGACATCCTCATGGCCTACGGCAACGAGATTCTCGAAGCGACGATGTCGCAGCGGGCTCGCTGGTTCGAGTTCCTCGCCTACAAGCCGCTCCTCGAGCAGTATTTCAAGGAGGATCCAGAGTTCCTCTGGGAAGCCGCACCCAAGCCGCGCCTTTCGGATGAATCCTATGTTCCCGGTTACTGGGACGACTTCTTCAACAAGTGGTCGGAGGAAGAACTCACCGCCCGGATGGAACGCTTCGAGTTCCACCTCACTGAGAAAGAGCCGCTGTTCGACGTCGCCGACGCGATGCGTTTCGGCAAGGACATCTTCATCCAGCACTCCGGACCGACCAACAAAGCCGGCATCGACTGGTTCAAGCGGCACTTCGAGTCCCGCGGCTTTCGGGTTCACGTGCTCGCCTTCGGTGGGACCGTCCAACCGTGGCACATCGATGTGACGATCGTTCCGCTCCGCCCTGGTCAATTGATCGTCAACCCGAACTATCCCTCGCTCATACCCGAGTTCCACGAACTCCTGAGAATCAACGACTGGGAGATCATCGATGGAGCTCCAGTCTCTGGCGCGAAACAGCCGCCGTATTCCATGTGCCATGAGTCGCTCGGGTACAACGTCTTCTCCATCGATCCCAACACGATCTGTGTTGAAGCCAATGAGAAGGCCTTCATGGAGCAACTGGACGGACTCGGCTTCGACGTCGTTCCGGTCGACTTCATCGACGTGTCGATGTTTGGCGGCGCGCTCCACTGCGCAACGCTCGATGTCGAACGCGAGGGCGACATGGTGGACTATTTCCCCAAGCAGATTCCCGGCTTCTGAGCTCAGAACTTGAACGCGTCTACTACACCAGAATGAAGGGAACCACCCGGACATGACTGACTACATGAGCAGCGAAACCCCCGCCGTCGTCGAACGCGACAAACGGCATCACCTTCACCCCTATCAGGTGTTTGACACGTTTGCGGAGGATGGTGCGCTGCCCATCG
>CBDTUP010000189.1:0-5628 GCA_965363685.1 uncultured bacterium
GGAGCCCGGCAGGTTCTACGTCTCGCACCTTTCAATTCGAGATATCCGGACGCTGGGATCCGAATGGATCGTCGGCATCAAAGCCGACCTGCTCGAGTCGATCGGTCAGGGCTATCAGAGGTCTGACCCTCTCTGGCTCTCAGTTACAGTCGCGCAAGATGAATACGGCGACCTGCGCGCTGTGTCTCTGCCTGCGCTCCTGAGCGAACCGGCCGCGGAGCCGCTGTCCCCTCATCGCCCAGACTCCCTTCCCGCCGATCCTTCGACGGTTGCATCAGTGTCGGCCCTGACCACCTGGTATCTGACCGACTCCGCTCCCCTCCGCGGGACGGTGCCGGTCGGAGGATTCATTGAAGCCGAACTCATGTCCCTGAGGATCGAAGACGACTCTGCACTCGCGGGCATCAATGCCACGACTGCAACCGGCCACGTATTGCGGGTCGACATTCCGTTGGAGAGAGTTGACGGAACCTGGCGAGTGGCGGTGGCTAGCCGGCCACCCAGCTGAGCCTCACCTGCCGATGATGGTTGTCCTCGTTGGGATCGATGAGCACGATCGATTGCCATGTGCCGAGCGTGAGATTCCCGCCGATCACCGGGATCGTGGTAGCAGGCGAAACGAAAGCCGGCAGGACATGATCTGCTCCGTGGCCCAAAGAACCATGTGAGTGTCGCCATCTGTTGTCTCGCGGCAACAGGTCATCCACCGCGTCCATGACGTCAATGTCGCTCCCTGCGCCCACCTCCAGCACGGCGATTCCGGCGGTGGCGTGCGGGACGAACACAGATACCAAACCGTCGCCGCGCTCAGACACGAACCGCGCGACTTCTGAGGTGATGTCGAAGGCGCCGCGGCGGCTTCCGGTATGCACGCTGATGAGAACTGATTCCATAGCTCAGAATCTACAGCCGACCAATGAGGTGCCGCCTAGAGATTGTCACCAAGGAAGATCTGCGAAACAGAGCTCTCCATGAAGATGGCTTGAATCGCCTCGGCCAGCAGCGGGGCGATAGAGAGGACCCGCACCTTGTCCAGCAGTTCGACTCCGGCCGAAGCTGGGATCGTGTTGCTGATCACGAGTTCCTCGATCTCGCTGTTCTTGATCCGATCAACAGCCGGTCCCGAGAGGATGCCGTGTGTGGCAGCGATGGACACGCTCAGCGCCCCCTTCTCCTTCAGGAGCTTCACCGCGTTCACTGCCGTCCCGGCTGTGTCGATGATGTCATCGACGATGATCGTATGACGGCCCTCGACCTTCCCGATCACCGCGAGCGCTTCAGACTCATTGTGAACGTCGGCCTCACGTCGCTTGTGGATGAAGGCAACGTATGCATCGAGTTGCCTGGCGTACTTCTCTGCACGCTTCACACCACCGGCATCGGGAGACACGACCGTGGTCGGACCCTGCAGTCGGTCCCGCAAGTAGTCGGTGAAGACGGGAAGTGCCGTCAGGTGGTCGAATGGCTTGTGAATGAATCCCTGCACCTGACCGGTGTGCAGGTCGACGGAGGCGATCCGGTCGGCGCCGGCGGTCATGAACATGTCGCCCATCAGGCGGGCGGCGATAGCCTCACGCGGCATCACCTTCTTATCCTGGCGCGAATAGCCGAAGTACGGAACGACCGCCGTAATTCGGCGAGCAGAGGCACGCTTCAACGCATCGATTGCGATGAGTTGCTCCATGATGTGGAAGTTGATCGGATCGCTATGACTCTGCATGACGAAACAATCGGTCCCACGCACACTGTCGGTCGGACGCACATAGATTTCCCCGTTGGCGAAGACGGAGCGTTCGAGTCCACCCAGCCGCACGCCTAGTAGTTCCGCGACTTCCTCGGCAAGGGTGGGATTCGCACTACCCGTGAACAGCATGAGTCGTTTGCGACTCACGACCTCCATGTCAGCTCTCCTCCAGCTTCCGGCGGTTTCTTGCCTCGCGGCGGTCAGCGTAGCCTGGGATCTCCTTCTGCTGCGAGCGCTCGATTGCCAGAGCTCCGTCCGACACGTCGCGACTTATCGTCGAACCGGCTCCGGTGAAAGCCCGCTCACCGATCGTCACCGGGGCAACCAGCATCGTATCCGAGCCGACCTTTGCTCCGTCTTTGATCACGGTCCGGTGCTTCTCATATCCGTCGTAGTTGACGGTGATGGTGCCTGCTCCGATGTTTGCCCCCACCCCGACCTCGACATCTCCCATGTAGGCAAGGTGTGGAACCTTGGATCGTTCACCAATGACGGCGTTCTTCATCTCGACGAAGGTGCCGGCTTTGGAGTTTGCCTGCAGCACGGTGCCGGGACGGAGCGATACATAGGGCCCGACCTCGGCGCCGTCGCCGATTTCGGCCTGCCGGACAACTCCGTACCAGACATGAGCGTTGCTCCCGACCTTGCCGTCGAGGATGTAGGTGTCGGGTCCAATGCGTGCGCCCTCACCGACGACCGTCTCACCTTCCAGATGGACGCCCGGATAGATGCGAGCTCCCGGTGACAGTTGAACACCAGCCTCGATGAAGACCTGGTCCGGGTCGGCCATCCACACACCGCGGTTCATCCACTCCTCATTGATCCGTCCGCGCATGACTTTGGCTACCTGCGCTAGTTGTGTCTGACTGTTGACGCCGGCGACCTCCTCGGCCTCCGCCAATACGGCCTCGATTCGCCTCCCCTCTGCGGCGAAGATTGCCAGTACGTCCGGCAGGTAGTACTCGCCCTGTACATTGTCCCGGCTGACATTGGCGATGGCAGCAGCCAGTAGCCGGCCGTCAAAGATGTAGATGCCGGTGTTGATCTCGTCGACCGCCAGTTGATCCGGACTGGCATCTCGATGTTCGACTACGGCGGTGACACTGCCGTCACCCGATCGGATCACCCTCCCATAGCCGGTCGGATCATCCATGTGAGTCGTCAACATCGTGCACGCTGCTCCAGCCGCTTCATGAGTCGCTACGAGTTCGGAAATTGTGTCGGGGCGCAGCAAAGGAGTGTCGCCGGGCACCACGAGAACCGCATCACCTGCGAGATCGCCGAACTGGGTCAATGCCACCTGGGTGGCGTGGCCGGTACCCAGCTGCTCTTCTTGAATACAGCTCGTAACTCCGACCATCAGAGCGTCGCGAAGTTCGGTTCCCGAAGGTGAGGTGACAACGGTTATCTCGGCGGCCTCGATCTCACCGACGGCTCTGAGCACCCAATCGACCATTGTGCGCCCGGCCACACGGTGCATGACCTTGGGGAGACTCGATTTCATCCGCGTGCCTTGACCAGCGGCAAGCACAGCCACCCTCACGCCCATTCGCGTTTCCTCCTTGCTTCGCTGGGGGGACAGGAATCGAACCCGTACTAACGGGACCAAAACCCGTCGTGCTGCCAGTTACACCACCCCCCAAGGGCAGTGCCGCCGATGCGGCTCACAGCGCCGCCATGTTACCCGTCGCCCGCCACCCGGGTTCCGTGCCACACGGGGGCCACAGCCCGGGCGAATCGCGCTCCGGTTGGGATGATGTCGATCGCCTCTTCGGCCTCATCGGACGATGCGAAGAAGGCGAATAACGAGGGCCCGCTTCCCGACATCAGAACCGGCCGATTCCAACGAAGGGACAACTCGGCTCGCCAGTCATCCAATGCCGGTTGGATCGATATCGCGGCCGGGTAGAGGTCGTTGATGAGAGGTCCATGGGACCGCAGAGAAGGGGGCAGATCCGTGCCCTCCACTGCGAGACCGGTCGGTTGATCGAGTTGATCCCACTCGCCATATACCCGCGGTGTAGCAAGATCGAACGGCGGGACAACGAGGGCTAGCGAGTAGCCGTCCGCTTTTTCCAACTTTGTGAGGATTTCCCCGTAGCCCTCCATCCGGGCCAGGCCCCCAGCTCGAAAGAACGGCACGTCGGCTCCGATTCCGGCCGCGATCGCTGCCGAATACTCAACGCCAAAGAGAACCTCGACGGCTAGAAGCGCGGCGGAGGCGTCGGAACTACCTCCACCCAGCCCGGCCGCGGTCGGAATCTGCTTGTCGAGCAGCACCGCCAATCCACGGCTACGCGCCGGGATGGCAGCCCGGACCGCCTTCCAGATGAGGTTGTCATCGTCGACCGGAAGCCGGATGCCCTTGATGTCGAGATCGTCTTCGTCTGCGAGGTCAATGTCTAATACGTCCATCGGTTCGATTGCCTGCACCAGAGAGAGCAGCGGGTGATAACCGGTCTCATCCGGGGCCCGAACTCGTAGAGAGAGGTTCACTTTGGCCGGTGCCTTGATCCTCATTTCGCTGCCCTCGCCAGCGCCAGCCACTCCGCACTCGTCAACGACTCTGCCCGCCTGGATGGATCAACTCCGGCTTCACTGCACAGTTGCGAGGGATCTTCAGATACGCTCCTCAAGGACGAGCGCAGCATCTTCCGTCTCTGTGAGAAGCCGGCGGCAGCGAGTTCGAGGGCCAGGGCTGCCTCTTCGGGAACCGTGGCTTGGCGGTTGATTTCCACGACCGCCGACGATACCTGTGGCGGAGGAACGAATACCTGAGGAGGTACCGAGAAGGCAAAGCGAGCTCTGGCGTAGAGGTCGATGACTACCGTCGGCAGTCCGTAGGTCTTGCTCCCCGGCTCTGCCGTCAGACGATCCGCCATCTCTCGTTGAACCATCACCACGAAGTGACGAACAGTCGGTGCGGTTCGAAGCAGATCGAGGAGGATCGGAGTCCCAACGTTGTAGGGAAGGTTGGCCACCAGAGTCCATTCTCCGACGAGTTCACCGGCATCGAGGTTGGCAGCATCATCGATTCGGACTTCGACGTTGGGCAGATCACCGACGGTCTCTTCGAGCAACGGTGAGAGACTCTCGTCAACTTCATAGGCGATAACTCTGGCCCCCGTCGCCGCCAGTGCGCGGGTGAGTGTCCCGGTGCCTGCCCCAACTTCCAGAACCTGCGACTCTCCGGTCACTCCACTCAACCGGACGATCCTTCGCACGATGTTTGGGTCGGCGAGGAAGTGCTGGCCCAATGGCTTGCGTGGTGCCACCCCATGCCGGGTCAGGAGCTCGCGCATCTCGCTGCGATTCTGTGGTTCGGTCATGGACGCCCAAAGATTCGGGTGGCCGTTTCGGTCGTAATCCGCGCCACCTCATCGGGTTCTACACCCCATACGCCGGCAAGGGCTTCACCAACCAGCGCCACCCTGGCCGGCTCGTTTTCCTCGCCACGGTACGGCGGCGGAGACAGATATGGCGTGTCGGTTTCGACTATGGCCCTATCCGGCGGAACGACCGCTGCGGCTCTCCTGACCGTATCGCCTGTTTCGAACGCTACCGGTCCGGCAAACGAGAAGATCACGCCCAATTCCATGAACCGCTTGGTCCATTTCGGACCACCGGTCCAGCAGTGAAGAACCGTACGGGGGCCCACTCCCAACTCGTCGAGGATCTCGAAAGTTTCGCGGAACGAATCTCGCACATGGACCACGAGCGGTTTGTCGAGGTCGATTCCTACCTGAATCTGATCGCGAAAGGCGCTCAACTGCTCGTCGGGAGGAGACAGGTTCCGGTAGAAGTCCAAGCCAACTTCGCCGATGGCTACCGATCGCTCGAAGAACCCGGCCCGATTGGACTGGGTGCCGAAGGCGGGACTCATC
>CBDTUP010000190.1:0-5566 GCA_965363685.1 uncultured bacterium
GCGGCAGACCACATCGGAACGTCTGCGCGGATGATCGACGAGGCGGCCATAGGCGAAGTTCTCCGGGACACCATTCCCGGCGACATCGAGGAGCGAGGAGACATCCGGCCCCGTTTCGTCGATGCCATCCGGGATTCGCTCTACGCATCCAAGATCGTCTCCTATGCCCAGGGTTTCATGCTCCTCAGAGCCGCGGCAGAGGAGTACAACTGGAACCTGGACTACGGTCGTATTGCCTCGCTCTGGCGTGAGGGATGCATCATTCGCGCCGCCTTCCTCGATGACATCACCGCCGCGTTCGAGCGCAACCCCGATCTGACCAACCTCATACTGGATCCGTTTTTCGCGTCGGCATTGGAGCGCTCCGAAACCGGGTGGCGTTCGGTAATCACCACGGCAGTTACGCATGGTCTGCCCGTCCCCGCCTACTCAACGGCGTTGGCGTTCTTCGATGGCTACCGAAGCGAATCTCTGCCGGCCAATCTGATACAGGCCCAACGCGACTACTTCGGAGCGCATACATACGAGCGAACCGACCGGCCCAGGGGCGAGTTCTTTCACACAAACTGGACTGGGCGCGGCGGTGATACGACCGCCGGTACCTACGAGGCCTAGCCGGGCGCATCCTCGCAAACAGGAGTCGGAGATTACCTATTGACGGCCATCGCCATTCTTAGTATGTTTAGTAAACAAACTAAGCCTCTTCTGGGTAGCAACCATCACCGCAACTCTCCGAGTCCACCGTAAAGCAACGCTGCAAGACACGCGGGCGCTCAACCGTCGCCTTGTCCTACAGCAGTTCTTCGGCGATGAGCCGACGACCCGGGCCGACATCGCCCGCGCCACCGGACTCACTCCCGCCACCGTCTCCGATCTCGTCTCAGAACTCGTGGAAGAGGGACTGGTCGTAGAGCACGGAATCGGCCCATCGGCAGGCGGAAAGCCTCCCACCCTGCTCGGTCTCAACGCCGAAGCCCGGTGCGTTGTGTCGGTCGATCTGAGCGACGGGATACTGACTGGATCGGTACTCGACCTGAGAGGCACCCGCGCACAGGCGTCGGCTCCCGTTCGAGCCGTCGTCCGCGGAGATGAGGGAATCTCCTTGCTCACGGATGTGATCGACGAACTCGTCGAGGTGGCTCCGTCCGACATCCTCGGAATCGGCGTCGGTACGCCCGGAGTGATCGAAACGGACGGCACGGTTGTCGAGGCTTCCAACCTCGGCTGGAGGAACGTCCCCCTGGCGGCCATTCTCGAAGCCCGGTACGACGTCCCGGTCACGGTGATCAACAACAGCCGTGCCGCGGCCCTGGCCGAATACTCGTTCGGTAATCACGAGGCAGAGAACCTCATCGTCGTGAAGGTTGGCAACGGCATCGGCGCGGGAGTTGTGCTGGACGGGCGCATCCACGGTGGTGAGGACTCGGCTGCCGGGGAAATCGGCCACGTTGTAGTAGATCCGAATGGGCCTGATTGCTTCTGCGGTAAACGCGGATGCCTGGAGACCGTCGCCGCCATTCCGTACCTGACCAAAGCAATCTCGGAGCTGGCCCCCGGACAAAGTGAGGTTCCTTCCGAACTGCTGGAGTTCGGCGCGCGGGAGGCGGCGGCGGGCAACAAACTGATCGAGAATCTGCTCAACGAGACGGCGCTCAACCTTGCCAAGGTGTTATCGACGACCGTTGCCATCCTCGACATCCACCATGTCGTCATCACCGGGCTGATTTCACAGCTTGGTGACACCTTCCTCACGCGACTCGAGACCGAGATCTCGAGTCGCGTGCTTCCGACTCTCGCTTCCAAGCTGGAATTGCGCTACGGACACACGGGCGAACGAGCCGTTCGTATGGGGGCCGCTGCCTCGGTCCTCAGCGCCCAACTAGGAGTTCTCTGATGCAGTCCCCTGCCTTCCTGATCCGTCCACGGATCACTCCGCCACTCGATCCGGGATACCTCCCGGCGGTCCTGTTCAGTCGTTCCTACCGCAAGGAAGTCGAGCTTTCCGACAACGCCACGCCACTTCGGTTCGGCCTGGCAAGGCCCGACGGCTCCGTGTCGGTCCACACCACCATCATCGATTCAGACCCCGCAGACCGCACCCGCAGCCTCCTATACGCAGAGCGAACGTTGAAGTTCCTCCTGTGGCAGCGCGGAGCTAGTCGTCTGCTCATCGAGGGACCGCAGTACATAGCCGACTATCTCGCATCTGTGTACTCGGCAAATGGCGCTCGATCCTTCGATTTCGATTTCATGACGAGGATCTATGGGACGCCCTTCGCCCTAGAACGGGTAGCCCCCGGTGGGATGCCAGACGAGAACGAACCCACCGTCCCGCTGGGACGCCACCTGGATGGCTGTCGGATAGGTTTCGACCTCGGCGCCAGCGACTACAAGATCAGCGCAGTGATCGACGGCGAGGCCGTCTACGCAGACGAGTTCCCCTGGCTGCCCCGGGACGAGAACGATATCTCCTATCACTACGAGCACGTCACCTCCGGCCTGCGCAAGGCCGCGGAGCATCTCCCCCGAGTCGACGCCATCGGCGGAAGCTCGGCCGGCGTGTGGATCGACGATCAGGTACGCGCCGCCTCGCTATTCCGTGGGCTGCCGAGAGAGATGTTCGAAACGGAGGCGAGGAACCTCTTCATACGCATTAGAAACGAGTGGGATATCCCCCTCAATGTCGTCAACGACGGCGAGGTCACGGCACTAGCGGGTTCGATGAGCTTGGAAACGAACGCAGTACTCGGCATCGCGATGGGATCGAGCGAGGCGGCCGGATCCGTGACCCGCAACGGCAACATCACCCGCTGGCTCAACGAACTCGCCTTTGCGCCGGTCGACTATCAATCCGGGGCCCCCGCCGACGAATGGTCCGGTGATGTCGGCTGCGGCGTCCAGTACTTCTGTCAGACCGGGGTCATTCGGCTGGCCGTGCACGCTGGTATCGACCTGGATGCCGACGCCACCCCTGCCCAGAAGTTGAAGGCCATCCAGGATCTGATGGCGGCCGGGGACAATCGGGTACCCCCGATCTACGAGACCATCGGAGTCTGGCTCGGCTACACCCTGGCTCACTACGCGGAGTTCTACGACGTCGATCATGTTCTGATCCTCGGCCGGGTCACTTCCGGCCGCGGAGGCGAGTTGATCGTCGCACACGCCGAAGAAGTGCTCTCCGACGAGTTCCCTGAAATCAACCTCGAACTCCACGTACCAGACGAGCGCATGAAGCGAGTCGGCCAGTCCGTGGCGGCAGCCTCACTCCCCCAACTCGAGTACAACTCATGAATCTCAATCTCCCCAGCGCACAGATCTACGTACCGGACGTCACCGAGCCGACCGCCGCCATCCGCAGAACCACCCACATGGCAGTAGGGGCACACCAGGACGACATCCCGATCATGGCTCAGCACGGCATCCTCGAATGTTTCGGTAAGTCCGATGCCTGGTTCCTGGCAGTAACCGTCACCGATGGCGCCGGGAGTCCCCGGTCCGGCCTGTACGGCGCCTACACCGACGAACAGATGCGAGAAGTGCGAATCACCGAAGAGAAGAAGGCGGCCTTCGTCGGCGAGTTTGGCGCCGCAGTGCTGCTCGACTACCCGAGCTCGGCAGCCAAGGATTCAGGAGAGAGCCGTATCATCGAGGAACTCACCGGCATCATCGACGCAGCCCGCCCTCGGGTGATCTACACCCACAATCTCGCCGACAAGCATGACACTCACGTGGCGGTGGCGCTCCGCACTGTGGCGGCTGTCAAGCGCCTTCCGACTGAAGCCAGACCGGAGCTCCTGTACGGATGCGAGGTGTGGCGCGACCTCGACTGGATGTCCGATGCCGACAAGGTGGCGTTCGATGTCTCGGCCCATGAGAACCTGGCCGCCGCCGTTCTCGGTGTATACGACTCGCAAATCGCAGGTGGAAAACGGTATGACCTGGCCACCGCCGGACGACGACTTGCCCACGCAACCTTCTCAGAGAGCCACGCCGTCGATGAAGCCGGGGCTCTGATCTACGCGATGGACCTCACGCCGCTGGTCCACGACGACGGTGTGGACCCGGCCGCATACGTAGAAGCTCACATCACCCGAGTGAACGAAGAGATTTCAAACCGCATCGCCGACCTCGAGGGAGCAAGGCGATGACATCACCTCAAACACAAATCAGCCAATCAACACGGAGGAAGGAAACTATGAATCGACGAATCCTCGTCGCGTTCATGGTGGTATTCGCCA
This sequence comes from uncultured bacterium, assembly GCA_965363685.1. GTDB lineage: Bacteria > Actinomycetota > Acidimicrobiia > Spongiisociales > JAHEDJ01 > JAHEDJ01. Next base: position 4,239 of record CBDTUP010000190.1, read on the forward strand.
TCATCGCATCCGCATGCGCGGCCGATAGTGACGCCACCACGACCACCGCAGGGGAGCCCACGGCGACCACTGCGGCACAAACTGACGACACGGAGCCCACGACAGACGACACGGAGCCCACGACAGACGACACCGAGCCGCCGGCACCTGAGGGCCCCTACGAGCACCTCGCCCGTGCCGAGGCCGGTGAGTATGCCGGCACCGAAGTGACGATCCTCGCACAGTGGATCGAAGCGGAAGGTGAAGCATTCGAGGCGACGCTGGCCGACTTCGCCGACCGCACCGGCATCACGATCACCTACGACGGCATCACCGACTACGAAACGGTCCTGACCGTGCGCGTCGAGGGTGGCGACACCCCCGACCTGGCGCAGATCGCGCAGCCCGGCCTGATGAACGTCTTCGCCGATCAGGGTGACCTGGTCAACTTGAGCGAGTGGATCAACGAAGACCAGCTCTTCAGCGATTACAGCTCGGCTTGGACGGACCAGGCCAGCTACAACGGCAACACCTACGGTGTCTACTTCAAAGGCGATACCAAGTCGCTCGTGTGGTACCCGGTACAAGCATTTGCAGACGCCGGTTACGCCATTCCCGAAACCTGGGACGATCTGACCGCACTGAGCGATCAAATCGTTGCCGACGGCGGCAAGCCGTGGTGCATTTCGATTGAACACGGCGACGCCTCCGGATGGGTTGCCACGGACTGGCTCGAGGACATTCTCCTCCGTACCGCTCCGGTTGAAATCTATGAACAGTGGGTCAACCACGAGATCCCCTTCAACCACCCTGAGGTGCTCGAAGCCGCGGAGATCATGAAGAGCTACTGGTTCGATTCGGGCTACGTGCTCGGTGACAACATCGGCATCAACGCCACCTGGGTCGGCGACACGCCGAAGCCCATGTTCGACGACGGCGGCCCGAGTTGCTGGATGCATCGCCAGGCCTCGTGGATCTCCGGATTCTTCCCGGCCGATCCGAGCCGTGGAAGCGACTCTGAGGGCAACGAGATCCTCTACCAGGCCGGCGAGGACGCCAAGTTCTTCTACCTTCCCCCGATCGAGGAAGCGTCCGGCCGTCCCGTGCTCGGTGGTGGCGACATGTTCGTCATGTTCAACGACCGTCCTGAGGTTCGCGCAGTCATGGAGTACCTGGCTACCCCGGATGCCGCCAAGGGTTGGATCGAGCTTGGATCGCTGATCTCGCCGAACGGTGCAGTGCCGGTGGATTGGTACACCACCTACGCCGGCCAAGAGATCGCCAGCATTTTGGCGGCAGCAACAACGCTGCAGTTCGATGCTTCCGACCTCATGCCCGCAGATGTCGGC
>CBDTUP010000191.1:0-5552 GCA_965363685.1 uncultured bacterium
TACCGCGAGGCCGTAGACGATGAGAATGATGCCGAGAACAGTCATGCCCGCGAATCTATTAGCTTGCCGATCCAATCGATAGAGGCGAATGGTGCAGTAACGAGGCCATTCGGCCGGTCGTGGTCCCCAAGCCCTGCCTATATGGCGGCTGCAACCGAGGACTCCGCGGGAGGTAATGACAGCCGGAAGACACTGCGACCGTCCTCATACGAATATGTGAGATCACCGCCCATTACCCGGACCATCGAACGGCTAGTGAGAGACAGGCTTTGCCGGGCCGATATTCATGTCAGGCAGGTTCGGTCTCCGGCACCGCCAGCCATATCAAGGTGTCGCCGCTTTGCAGGCCGCTGACAACTCGGCCGGCTGTTGAGGCAGTGGCCACGTTCAGTTTGCCGTTCCTGATCGAGAAAACGGGTCTGATTTCCGATCCCTGGGAAGTGAGATCGGTGACTGTGTACGAATCTGACAGTTGCGTCCTCCGGATGGTGCCGCCGGCCTCGAGTTGCTGGCGAAGGAACTCGTAGTCGAGATCATTGCCGAAGAGGGTGCGCCCACCCCTGCGGCTGGTCTCGATCCCGGGTGGCAGCGCACCCTTAGAGATCTGATACGTCTCGGCGCCGCCAAACACATCCGAGAATTGCTGGCAGGCGAGTGTGTTTACTTCGTTGTTGGGGGTGAGGGCAAGGAGCCGGCCGATGCCGGACAGCTCGAGTTCGAGGTCGATGTCGTCATCGAGGATATTGCCGTAGAAGGTCTGGAGGCCATCCATGCGTGCCCGGTACTCATCGGTCCGGTTGGTTGTGGCAATGACGACAGGAATCCCCGACTTGTCTAGCGCCTTCGCAATCGACTGCTCCACTATCCCGGCTCCGACGATGAGCACGCCTTGTTGGTTGCTTTCTGCCAGGCCCAACCGGCGGGCAAATGGGCCGGTGCCGAGACCGTAGATGATTACGGTCGCCATGATTACCGCGAACGTAAGGGGCACGAGGTCCTCCGCCCCCACATAGCCCTCAGCCTCGAGTTCCAGGGCGAAAACCGAGGCTATCGACGCCGCGACTATGCCCCGCGGAGCTACACCGGCCAGTAGAAGACGTTCATCCTGTGGAAGGGACGATCGCCAGGTCGCGGCGGCTACGGCCAACGGCCGGGCGACGGCCACCAGGGCGACTATCAGTCCGACGGTCCCGAGGCCGAGTGAACCGAGATCGTCGGGTGTCAGCCGGGCCGTCAGCACAATGAAGAGGATGCCGATCAACAGAACCCGGAGCACCTCCGAGAAGCGAACGATCTGTTCAGTCCGAATCGGCCGATGGTTGGCCAGGATCAGGCCGAGGACTGTGGTGGCGATGAGACCTGACTCGTGAACAATCGTGTTCGACACCGTGAAGGCGAAGAGAGCAGCGGCAATGCCGAACAACGACAGAAGCTGCTCGGGAACAAGGTGCCGGCGGAGGGGGAAGATGGCGATGAGTGCAACGACTCCCCCAATCGCCACTCCGACGATAACGAACATCAATACGTCGAGTCCGACCGCCAGCGGCGAGTCATCCGCGAATCCCAACAAGACGATGTCGAACGTGAGGACCGCGACCATCGCTCCGATGCCGTCTATGAAGATGCTTTCCCACTTCAAGATGGATGAGACCGATTTGCTTGGACGGACGCTGCGCAGGATGGGGCCCACCACCGTTGGACCGGAGACGACCAGAATCGACCCGAGCAGGATCGCTCCGCCAACTGGAAGATCGGTAAAGAGAAGTGCCGCACCCGCGCCGACCACCCAGGTGATTAGCACGCCGGCTGTGACCAGCAGCCAGATGATTCGCTGTTGTCCTTCGATCTCTCGCAGTCGGAGGCTCAATCCCCCTTCGAAGAGAATGATTCCGACCGCCAGCGAAACCGATGGGGTCAGGATGTCACCAAAAAGGGCGTCTGGATCCACCAGGTCGAACCCGGGGCCGACTATGAGCCCGATCGCCATCAGCAACAGAATTGAAGGAATACGCAGGCGGCCGGCCAGCCAGGTGGCCCCGACGGCGAGTATGACGAGAAGCGCAATTTGGACTGATAGGTCTTCCACGCCGACTTCCGGTAGGTGAGGTTACTGATTCTCGCGCGTTGGAGGTTGTTTCGCATCCGTCGCGGAGATAGCGGCTCACGACTACGCGACGGGGACGATCGAACTATCTTGTACACGAATCGCCGTATTGCGGTTCGAGGGAGGACAAAATGTATTCATCGACTATCGATCCGCTGCAAGATCGGGGCGGTCGGTGAGCAAGCCGACGATCTTCGCAGTTGATGATGATCCACAGGTCCTGGCGTCGGTATCGCGGGATCTGCGCCGTCACTTCGGTGAGGCCTACCGCATCATGCGAGCCTCGTCGGGTGGTGAAGCGCTGGCGACACTCACTGAGATGAAGAGCCGTGGAGATGTGGTCGCCGGGTTCGTAGTCGACCAGCGGATGCCGGAGATGTCGGGCACTGAGTTCCTTGCAGAGGCTCTGGGAGTCTTCCCGGATGCCAAGAAAGTGCTGCTGACCGCCTACGCCGACACCGAGGCGGCCATTTCCGCCATCAACGATGTTGGCCTCGACCACTACCTTATGAAACCCTGGGATCCACCGGAAGAACACCTATATCCGGTGTTGGACGATCTACTCGAAGATTGGCAGGCGGATACACCTGCGCCGTACGACGGCATAAGGGTCATTGGGATCAGGTGGTCGCCGGACAGCTACGACGTCAAGGATTTCTTGTCACGCAATCAGGTGCCTTACCGGTTCTTCGATGTTGAGAACGATAGGGACGCACAGTTGATCGCCGAATCGGGTGCCGCGCAAGCGCGGCTTCCCCTTGTGGTCTTCCCGGACGGGACCCGTCTCGAACATCCAGACAGCCGTGAACTCGCAGCTGCTGCCGGTCTGCGAACCGAACCGTCGACCCGCCATTACGACCTGGTCGTTGTGGGAGCGGGCCCGGCCGGCCTCGGCGCCGGCGTGTACGGAGCTTCGGAGGGTCTACGGACCGCGGTGATCGAGCGGCACGCCACCGGAGGCCAGGCCGGCCAGTCGTCGCGTATCGAGAACTACCTCGGGTTTCCGAAGGGGATCAGCGGAGGAGATCTAGCGAGGCGAGCCACCGCACAGGCAGAAAGGCTGGGGGCTGAGATTCTCACGGCCGTCGAGGCGACGTCGGTTCGTGTCGAGGAACCCACCAAGATCGTGACTTTGAACGATGGAACCGAACTCAGTTGTCGAGCCTTGCTGATCGCTTCCGGAATGACGATTCGGACATTGGAGGTCCCGGGAGCGGAGTCGCTCATCGGCGCCGGTATCTGGTACGGCGCAGCCGTCTCGGAGGCTGTTACTTACCGCGGTGAGGATGTTTTCGTTATCGGCGGGGCCAACTCAGCGGGTCAGGCGGCAATGATGCTGTCGAAATACGCAGGGACGGTGACGCTCGTTGTCCGGGGCGACAACCTGGAGGCGAAGATGTCGCAATACCTGATCGATCAGATTGCCGGCACTCCGAATATCAACGTCAGCCTAGGCAGCCGGGTTTCGGCTGTGGCCGGGGACAATCACCTCGAGCAGGTCACCCTGCAGGACCGGGCGGATGGGACCGAGGAGACTTTCCCTGCCGCCGGGCTGTTCATCTTCATCGGCGCCGTCCCGCATTCCGGGTTCGTCGAGGGCGTTGTTGAACTGGACAAGAAGGGGTTCATTCTGACCGGGACGGACTTGATGATTGACGGAGCTCATCACTCGTCGTGGCCGCTGGAGCGGGATCCATACCTGCTGGAGACCAGTGTGCCGGGCATCTTCGCCGCCGGTGATGTGCGGGCCAACGTGATCCGACGAGTGGCCTCCGCGGTCGGCCAGGGTGCCATCGGGGTCAGCTTCATTCACAAGTACCTCGAGACGGCGTGAGCTTTTTCGAACGACTCAAAACGGTTCCGCTCTTCTCCGAGTTGCCCGACGAGGACCTCGAGATGCTGTGTCCTCACGTCGAGGAGGTGGCCCTCGATGCTGGGCAAGTCCTCTTCGAGGAGGGCGACCCGGGAGATCGTGCCTACGTCGTGATGAGCGGTGCCGTCGAGGTTGTCAAAGCTACGCCCGGCGGTGAGGTTCTCCTCGCCGTCAAATCTGATGGCGTGCTGGGTGAGATGGCTCTTCTGGAGGAGGCACCTCGCAATGCGTCGGTTCGGGCGCGTTCAGAGTCCAACCTGCTCGCAATCCCAAAGGAGCAACTCGACGAGTTGCTGAATACAAGCCCTTCGGCTTCCCGGGCCTTCTTCGAGGTGATGCTTGCCAGGTGGCGGGATACTCAAAGCAGTTTGCAGCAATCGGAGCGAATGGCCCAACTGGGGACTCTGACTGCTGGGTTGGCGCACGAATTGAACAACCCGGCGGGAGCCGTGAACCGGAGCGCCGGTCAGCTTGGTGAGGCGATGCGGGTCTACGGCGATGCTCGGGCCGCGGTGGCGGCGGCTCTCGACGAAGCCGAACGGAGCTTCGTCGATGAGCTGATGACGGACTTGTACGAGCGCAGAGGGATCGGTGTCGAGTTGGGCGCTCTCGACCGATCCGATCGGGAGGACGAAGTAGAGGATTGGCTGGCAGATCATGATGTCGACCGCAGTTGGGAACTCGCATCGGGGTTGGTCGATGCCGGAGTGACGGCGGATTGGCTGCAGCGTCTTGAGGCCAAGGTGACTGCGGCGAACCTCGGGGCGGTGGCAGGTCTTGTCAATGCTGCACACGAACAGCTTTCTCTGGTGCATCAGGTCGAAGAGGGAACACGCAGGATGTCGGCGATCGTGAAGGCGTTGAAGTCCTACTCCTATCTCGATCAGGCTCCGGTTCAGGACGTCGACTTGAAGGTCGGCCTCGATGACACGCTGATGATTCTGGAACACAAGGCCAAGCATGTGAAGGTCGAGAAGGAGTATCAGCCGGATCTGCCGGTCATCGAGGCTCTCGGAAGTGAGTTGAACCAGGTGTGGACGAACCTGATCGACAACGCGCTGTACGCGCTGGAGGAATCGGATACTGAGGATCCGACGCTGACGGTGAGGACGATGACTGCCGACGGGGGAGTGGCGGTCGAAATCGAGGACAACGGTCCCGGTATTCCGGAGGAGATTCAGAAGCGCGTCTTCGATTCGTTCTTCACCACCAAACCGCCGGGTTCCGGTACCGGCCTCGGCCTGGACATCAGTCGAAACATCGTCCTCCATCACCACAGCGGCAACCTGACCGTAGAAAGCGAACCCGGCCGTACGGTATTCCGCGTGGAGTTGCCGCTCAGGCTGCCCGGCTAAACAGCGCTCCCTTCGCACCTTCACGATAGAGGGAATAGTCCCCCTGCAAGGGGGAAGGTACCGCTGGTGCCGAGGAACGAGGCGCCGGGGGTAGGGGGTTGAGGACAAAGAAACCCCAGCACCGCACAGCCATTCACTATCTCCAAGATGCCGGGCCTCCAGAGGCAACTCTTGGTATCCCCCCGACACCATCGGCGACAGCCGCAGCGGTACGTTCCCG
>CBDTUP010000192.1:0-5550 GCA_965363685.1 uncultured bacterium
GTTCGGGCGGAGCGCCTTTGGAACGGGACTGCACGCGGCCAGCGTCATTGAGGCGCCGGCTAGTGCCAGGGCATGTCTGTAGGTCTTCACTAGATGGAGGCTATCAGACCGGAAGGTGCTCGTTCGGGTCGACGACTAGGCCAGCGAAAGCACTTCCAATCGGTCAAAGACGATGCTCGTGTTCCGCAGGAATCGGTCCGTTGAGAAGCACTCTGCCAGCGCGTCTCCATCGAGTCCGACTTCTGCATCGCCGCCGAGCAGTTCGTGCAGGTCCTCACCATCGTCCCAGCTCTTCAGGGCGTTCCGTTGAACGATTCGATAGGCATCGTCACGTGTCGTTCCCGACTCGACGAGGGCGAGCAGGACCGCCTGACTGAAGACCAGGCCCCGCGTCTGATCGAGATTTGTCTGCATCCTCTCGTTGTCTACCACCAGGCCCGATAGGAGGTCGGTGAACTTGGCAAGCATGTAGTCGAGCACCAGACAGGCATCGGCAAGGACAACCCGCTCGGCTGATGAGTGGCTGATGTCACGCTCATGCCAGAGAGCGACGTTTTCCAGGCCGACCTGCGCATATCCACGCAGCAAACGGGCCATGCCGGTCATGCGTTCTGAGATGATCGGATTGCGCTTGTGCGGCATCGCCGATGAGCCCTTCTGTCCCCTGCCGAAAGACTCGCGAGCCTCACCGACCTCACTTCGCTGGAGATGTCTGATCTCGGTGGCGAAACGTTCGATGGAGGCGCCGGTTAGAGCAATAGCCTGGAGAAACTCCGCGTGTCGATCACGATGTGTGATCTGGGATGACGCCTCTTCGATTCGAAGTCCGAGTCGATCGCATACGTATTGCTCGACCGGCGGGGGTGTGTGGGCGTATGTACCGACCGCGCCGCTGATCTTGCCGACTCCGATAGCGGCCCTGGCACGAAGCATCCGCTCGTGGTCGCGGGCGAGTTCGAACGCCCACGTAGCCAGCTTGAGGCCAAACGTGGTCGGCTCCGCCCAGATCCCGTGAGTTCTGCCCAGCATGACGGTCGCGCGGTGTTCGAGCGCGCGCTCCTTGGCAACCTCAAACAGGCCGGCGACTCGTTTGATGAGCAGGTCCGCAGCCTGCACCATTCGCGCACCGTTGGCGGTATCGAGGACGTCGGAAGAGGTGAGTCCGTAGTGGACCCACTCACCGCCGGTTGCGGTCGAGGCGGCCAGAAGGTCGACGAAGGCTGCGACATCGTGATTGGTCACCCGTTCCCGCTCGGCAACTTCGTCCGCTTTCACCAGCGGGGCGGCTCTGACGGCTGCTGCCGCCTCTGCCGGGGCCACGCCTTGCTCGACCCAGGCTTCGACCACGAGGGTCTCGACCTCCTGCCAGAGTTCGAATTTGCGGTCCTCAGACCAGATGGCAGACATCTCGGGCAACGAGTAACGAGGAATCATCCCCCCGATCCTAACGACGGCGTTTTTGGGGCAGTATCGCGGATGACCAGTGAGGCCCAATACTGCTTCAGAAACTGTGTTGTGGAGTCCTAGAGTGCCGGTAGCGCTTTTGAAGGGGTTTGATGATCGTCGTCAACACAGAAACGATTCCCGGGTACGACATCGTTGCAGTCAAGGGTTTGGTGCAGGGCAACACGATTCGGGCCAAGCACCTCGGGCGCGATATCACCGCCAGTCTCAAGAACCTGGTCGGGGGAGAGTTGACCCAGTACACGGAGCTCCTCACAGAGTCCCGACGTCAGGCAGTCGAACGAATGATTCAGCAAGCCCAGGAGCTTGGAGCCGACGCGATTGTCAACGTCAGGTTCACCACGTCTTCGATCGCCGCCGGAGCGGCCGAGCTGTACGCCTACGGCACGGCAGTGACGATTGCCAGGAGCACAACTGGAAGTCCGGATTCAGCTCCGGCGTCAACGCCCAGATCGGCGACCGGCCCGGCCTCCGCTCCTCCGCCCCCTCCGGTGGGATAAGTGGAGATACTCCTCCAAATACTGGTTCCACTGGTCTCGGTTGTGGTGCTGCTGCTGCTTGGGTTCACCGTTGGCCGGACGCGAGAACGACGCCACTTCGCCGAACTGGATGAGCGAGACGCCGAGCAGCGATCTTTCATGATCACGGACCTCAAGACTGTGCCACCGGGAATGAGCCCCGACAGCGCCACACTGGTGATGGGAGCCACCGTCATCGCTTCCGACTACCTGAAGACCTTCCTGTCGAGCTACCGGATGATCTTCGGTGGTGAGATGAAGTCTTACTCGACGATGATTGAGCGAGCTCGGCGAGAGGCGCGGTTGCGGATGATCGAGGACGCCCGCGACCTTGGTGCATTGGCGGTCATCAACGTCCGTTTCGAGACTTCACCGATCTCGGGCACAACCGGACGGAACGCCGCTCCCATGAGCGAGGTGCTCTGTTACGGCACGGCCCTGCTTCCAGCGGCCGGCTGAGGTTCGATGAACCACGATCCCGGAATAGACCACGAGCCGGCCCTGGCTTCGAACCGGGAGAACGAACCCATCCACTGGGAGGCAACTGGCGAGGAACCTGCACTCCGATGGACGGGGCGATCCGATCTCCCGACCTTTCGGTCCGTCTACGAGGAGCGTCTACAGGCGACAACATCTTCACAGCGATGGAGGGCAGTCCTGTTGGCCACTGTGGTGGCGGGGCCGTTCGCGATCCTCGGAGCCTTCATGGGTGCAGGAGGCACCGCCAGCCTGGCCATCATTCTGGTGGTAGCAACCTTCGGGCCGCTGGCCGAGGAGATGTTGAAGGCTTCCGGAGCTCTCTATCTGGCCGAACAGAAGCCATGGCTGGTTCCGGGCAGTTGGGTGCTTCCGCTCATCACGCTGGCAGCGGGCCTTGTGTTCGCAGTGATTGAGAACCTCGTCTATCTCACGATATACATCCCCGATCCAACTCCCGAGATCATCCGGTGGCGCTGGATTGCGGGGCCGCTGCTGCACGGTGGAGCTTCGTTGATCGCCGGGTTGGGCGTCCGGCGAATGTGGATGATCACCCACCAAGAACGTACAGCTCCCCGACTGCGCCACGCGGCTCCGTTTCTCATAACTTCGGTGGTTGTTCATGGGCTCTATAACCTGCTCGTCACCATCCTCGAGTTGACCGAGGTGATCTTTTGAGGAAGCTGAGCTCCGTACAGGCCCGCCGTACGGCCATTGCTGCCCAGGGATTCGGTCACGGCCGTCCGCTGGAACGAGTCGATGTGCGCCATATTCGCCGCCTCTTCCGCGATGTACTTCTGGTGCAGATCGACTCCGTCAACGTTGCCGTGCGCGCCCACTACATGCCGTTGTTCTCACGTTTTGGCCCTTACCCGGCAGATCTGCTGGATGGGCTTGCCTACTCCCGTCGTGAAGTCTTTGAGTACTGGGGCCACGAAGCGTCGTTCCTGCCGGTAGAGCACCACCACCTGATGCGGTTCCGAATGGAAGCGATGCGCCCGTGGCATCGTGTCCTCGCCCTCAACGAGGAGCATCCGGAATACCTGGACGAGGTGTTCGAGGAGGTTGTCGAATACGGTCCCATCACGGTTTCCGATCTCGCCGATCCAGGGAAACGCACCGGACCCTGGTGGGGATACGGCAGGGGAAAAATCGCGCTCGAGTGGCTCTTCGCTACCGGGAGGCTGGCGATCGCCGACCGCCGTAACTTCACTCGCTATTACGACCTTCCCGAACGGGTGATCCCTGCAGACGCGCTGGCTGAGGATCCGCCGGGGAAGGAGGAAGCGCAGAGGCGCCTTCTGCTGTTGTCTGCACAGGCGACCGGAGTGGCGACTGCAGCCGACCTGGCCGACTACTACCGGATCCGAATGCCCGATGCCCGCCCCCGCCTGGCGGAGTTGGTCGCCTCGGGGCAGGTGGTTGAGGTCGAAGTTGAGGGATGGGACAAGCCTGCCTACATGCTTCCCGGTACCCCGGTTCCTCGCTCGAGTCCACAAACCAGGTCTCTGATCAGTCCGTTCGACTCACTGATCTGGTTTCGGGAACGAACTGAGCGTCTCTTCGGTTTTCACTACCGGATTGAGATATATGTGCCCGAACCGAAGCGGGTATTCGGGTATTACGTCTACCCGTTCCTGCTCGGTGACGAGCTTGTCGGTCGTGTCGACCTGAAGGCAGATCGAGCGGCGGGGAAGCTGCTTGTGAAGGGCTCATTCAGTGAGGACGGGCACGATAGAGATCACATCGCCGCGGAATTGGCAGATGAGCTGCACCTAATGGCCGGCTGGATCGGCCTCGACGAGGTAGCAGTTGCTGAGAACGGCGATCTCGCGGCTGCGCTCCGCAAACGAGTCTGAGGTTGAGCCGAGTTTCGAGGCAACCCCATCCCACTCGCCGGCAGCGAACAGGTCAGAGCTCTCGGCGATGCCGACAGGATCCGTCAGGTTCTTTGCAATCTCGTCTCCAACGCCGTCCGTTATGGGGCGACCATGTCAGGGTTGAGTTTCTTGCCGACAGCACCGACGCGGGTGTGCTGGTTTGCGACAGTGGATCCCCGATACCGGAGGAGGACCGCGAACGCATCTTCGAGCCCTATCGACGTGCCCACAATGCCCCGGGACTCGTCGACTCCCGGGGCCTGGGACTGGCGATCTCTCGTCAGCTTGCCCGTCTCATGGGCGGTGACCTGACCTACCGGCAACGAGAACAGCGAAAGCGTCTTCGAGTTGACTCTTCCGATCAGTACGTGACCCGCTGATCAGCCGTCGAGGGTCTGCCGCCGCAGTTGCTGCCGGTAAGTGGCCAGCTTCTCCTCCAACCTCTCGTCGTCCAGCGCCAGGATTGCGACGGCCAGCAACGCTGCATTGGTGGCGCCGTCGATGGCGACGGTGGCGACAGGGATCCCGGTCGGCATCTGCACAGTCGCAAGGAGTGCGTCCATCCCGTCCAGCGATGCCGACAAGGGCACACCGATAACTGGCACGAGCGTCTTGGCTGCGATTACGCCGGCAAGATGGGCCGCCTTGCCGGCGCCCGCAATGATCACCGAGTAGGTTTCCGCAGCCGCTTCTGCAAAGGCGATCGCGTCGTCTGGGGTCTTGTGGGCTGAGAGCACGCGCACATCTGATTCGATATCGAACGATCGCAGCGTGTCGGCTGCCTTCTGCATCACCGGCCGGTCTTTGCCGGACCCCATCACGATCGCTACCCGGGCCATCACCGCACCTTTCGACTTCTACTCGTGCATCTTCTTGCAATCCGGCCCGGCTGGCAAACCGGAATAGGGTCGATGGCATGGAAGACGAGCAGAAACGTGACGAGGACGAGAACCCGAAGTTCAATCCAATGGCGGCCGGCATTGCCATCGGGGCGGGCGTGGGAGCAGCGCTTTTCGCCGCCGCCCAGAATCCGGTGTGGATCGGTGTCTTTGCAGGTATCGGAGTTGTTACCGGTGCCGCTTTCCAATCGGGAGACCGTCCGTAAACTCATCCGATTGCCAGTCGCCTCTCAGCCTCCGGCGATGTCCGATCGGAACTGCTTGCCAGCCCAATTGATCTTGTCGGCGGCGGCGTAGGCTCGTTCGCGAGCC
>CBDTUP010000193.1:0-5541 GCA_965363685.1 uncultured bacterium
CCAGAGCCGCCATCTCTCGCCATTCGAAGCCCTCGGATCGAAGCTCGATCATGGTGTCGGCGATGAACTCGGCCTCATCGACGGCCGTGCGAGTCCACCTCGTTGCGACGAGACCCGACTCCGATGTGCCTGTACCGACAAGATCAGCCGTGGCGTCGCCACCCGTCTTCGACCGCACTGCATTCGCCAATTCAATGATCTGAGGTGCGGATCGACGATTGACGGTCAACGACAAGGTCTTCGCTGGAGTGCCGTCGTCATGTGTGAAGTGTTCTGGGAAAGCGGCGAAATTCTCCAGGGAGGCGCCGCGCCATTCGTAGATCGTCTGATCTGGATCACCCACGGCCGTAACCGGGAATCCATTTCCGAAGATCTGGAGCAGGAACTCTCTCTGGGCCGGGTTGGTGTCCTGGTATTCATCGAGAAGCACAATGTGGTACCGATGCCGGATCCGTTCTGCGATTGTGGGGCTGTCTGACACCACCTTGTGTGCCAGGCGGACGAGATCGGAATAGTCGAGGACTCCCAGTCGGCGCTTCTCAGCTTCGAACCGTTCGACGATGCCGGCGTACTCAGCACGAACGCCCCAGGGGTCTCCGGTCCGCCCGCTGATGTGGACCGCGAGGTCGGAACCGGTCAGAAGGTTATCGCCGAGATCGGTAGAGAGCCTTTCCGGTCTATCGATGAGGCCTCGCCAGGTGATGTCGAGATGCTCATACGATCCGTCGTTGATGGCGTCGAACAGCAACTGCCGGGCGAAGGTCGGTGTGATGATCCTGGATGAATGCTCGACGCCGGCCAGGACTCCGAATTCGCTGAGGGTGAGGGCTGCAAATCCGTGGTAGGTGTGTACCTCGACGGTGCGGCCCGGGTCGACATCGTCTGCGAGGAAGTCGGAGATCCGCTCACTGAGTTCCTGGGCCGCCTTGTTGGTGAATGTGATCCCCAGTACTTCTTCGGGCTCTGCGACACCGGCACGAACCAAATGAGCGATGCGCATGGCGAGGGTGGTTGTCTTGCCGGTGCCGGCACCGGCCGATATCCGCAAGGGGAGAGCGGGATACTCGATGATGGCTCGTTGTTCTTCAGTCGGCGTGAGCTTCATCGGATGAACGAATCCCTTCCTTCAGGCCACTCGGGGCACGCAATCCGGACCGGACAGCGAGTGCAGTGTCCTCCAACACTGGGGGTCCAGTCCTCCTGTGCAATCCCCCTCCCCGTTGCCGCCATGATCTCGACGACCTCATCCAGCTTCTGCGGATCGAGAGCCGACCATTTCTGCTTTCGTTTGGAGGCCGGGAACCAGTACTCGGCTTCCGCAGGTTCGCCGAACGACAAGACCGTTTCATCTTTTCTGGCAGCGAGAAGATAGAAGGCGAGTTGGATGGACACCGCGGCCTCGGCTGCCGTCTTCGCAGAGCCGGAGGTCTTGTAGTCCACAACGCGGAGTTGCCCATCTATGGTGCGCTCGATTCGATCCGCCCGCCCCCGCCAGGGAATGCCGTCGATCAGGGCGACAAGGTTGCGTTCGAGAAGGACAGGAACCGCACCCGGGCGAATCCAGTTCATATACAGACCTTCGAGAAAGCGTGTTGCCTTCAACTTCCATGCTTCTCTCGACCCGTGCGGACTGAAGTCCGCCGTCGGGAACCTGCGGTCCAGGTGTGCCAGTGCGTCCTCCAAAGAGCCGTGAGTATGGCCTCGTGTGACGGCCTCTTTCTCAGTGTCTTCGAGCACGTCGTGGATCAGGCGCCCGAAGGACGCGTACGGGCCCGACTCACCGGCCGCGTCGAGACGCCTTGAGATGACGTACTGGCGGGGACAGGTGGAGTAGGTCTCAGACTGGCTCGGAGACAGCGTTATGTTTTCGGGCATCAATCCCGTGTTCGGGCCCCGCATGCGGATGGAAGCGAACTCGTCGACGGACCTCATAGCCGCGTTGGGGCGTTCGACCAGCGTGGTAGCGGCCGCGAGGCGCCGAGATGGTGGAGCGGCCGGATCGGTCAGCAATCGGCGAAGATGAGATTCTGCCTCGGCTGGAGTCACGGGAAGACCGTCGGAGGAATCGAGTTTGGCGCCATCCGATTCGACCGAATCCACTGTCGGTACTCCCAGCGCACCGAGGAATCTGCTCGGACGGCGTTGGGGATCGTCGCTTCCAGCGTCGGTCGCAGTCCAAACGACGCTTTTTGCCGCCCGGGTCATAGCCGTATATGCAAGGCGCATTTCCTCCTGGAGTCGGAAGCGCCTGGTCGCCTGGGGATCGGGGTCGTGATGGGGCGAGAGCCGCCGGGTTTGGAGGATCGATCGTTGCCGTCGAAGGTCCGGCATCACGCCTTCAACGGCGTCGGCAATGAACACGATCTCGAAACTGAGGCCCTTGGATTGGTGAAGTGTGGTCAGGGTGATACGGTCACGCGAATCGGCCCCGTAACGTAGAAGGGGAGTAGCCTCGAAATCTTCGCGGTCGGCAAGCTCAACGTAGTCGGCGAGACTCAGATTCGGATCGCGATCCTCCTGTCGTCCGAGTACCTGGGCGAAGGCTGCCCACGCGGCCCGGTATTCGACCCGGTCGGGGTCGTGTACGAGGGTGGCGAACTGGGGGAGGGAATTCCACAGTGTCCAGAACCCGCGCGCGGCCGAACCCTCTTTCGTCCAAGTTGACACTTCGAGGAGCTCGGCGAGGGCTTCACCGTCCGGCACTTCGGATCGGATGATCGAGGGCCACTCTCGCCCGGTCCGCAGGCGGTTTCTATAGGCACTTCGTTCGATACTCAACGGGACGCCGAGCAGTGGTCCCAGGAGGATGCGACGAACAGCTCTGTCCAACTCGAGTCGGTTGCTGGAGTGGTTCGGGTTGGAAGCCTGGACGAGATCGAAGATGGTTCGAACAGCCGGATGGTCGACAAGTCTGGCGTCGGGCAAGTCGTGAGGAATCGACCTTCGTTCCAGGGCGCGGGAGAGTTCAGGGAGGAATCGCCGCTTGGAACGGACCAACACCGCCATGTGACGGAGGGGGAGTTGCTGCTCGACGTTGAGGCGCTGGACTTCGGAGGCTATCCACTCTGCTTCCTCCGATTGTTGCCGGAATCGCCGCACCTCGACGCGGCCGTTGTGCTTCGCCGGGATGACCTCTCCGGTTGCCCCGGGGAGTTGCCCCCCGGCTGTCAACCGAACGGCCGCCGTGAGAATCTCAGCCGGCACGCGGAATGATGTCGTGAGTACCAGCCGTTGGGCCTGATCGCCCTGGATGTCTCTGAACTGGGTTGGGAACTCGGCCACGTTGTGAAGCTCGGCACCTCGGAAGGAGTACACGGACTGGTAAGGATCGGCCGCCACGGTCAGGTTTCGGTGACGGGATGTGATGCGCGCCAACATCTCGGACTGAGCTGCGGTGGTGTCCTGGAATTCATCGACGATGACGTAGCGGAGCTGTTCCGACACGGCTTCGAGTACGACGTCGTTGTCGAGAAGATCTACTGCGTGCGATTGAAGCGTGCCGTAGTCGAGGCGACCGCGCCTGGATAGTTCGTCGGTATAGCGGGCGACGAAGTCAGGTAGCGCCCTCCAATCGTCGCGACCTTCCGCGAGAAGGTTCAAATCATCCGGGTCGAGCAGGTACTCGCGGCTTCGCATGATGAAGTCGGCGACCTCTTCGGCGAACGTCACAGACTTCAATAGCGGGCGGAACAATACCGGCCAGCGGTCTGGTTCCTCATCTTCCAGAAGACCGGCTACGAGCCCCACCTGTTCGGGCCCGGTGAGGAGGGAGGGCATCTCAGACCAGCCGAATAGCGCTGGTCCGTGTTTCTCCAGCAGTCGGAAGGCGAGCGAGTGAAAGGTCGAAGTGGATACTTCCGTCGTTGAGCGGTCGAGGCGTTGAAGGATCCTCTGTTTCAAGTCGGCGGCAGCTCGTCGAGAAAACGTGAGGATGGCCAGCGAGTCCGCCGATATGCCGCGACCGTCGATCAGTTCGACAACGCGGCGCACCAGGAACTCGGTCTTGCCCGTGCCGGGACCGGCCACAACGATCTGTGGTCCGTCGGTCTCGGCAATTGCGCGAGGCCAGTCTTCAGGGTCAATCCGCCACTCGTTCATGTCGTGCCGCAGAGTAGGCGGACGATCAGGCGGCTAGTTGCTCGTTGCTTCCGCAGGTGGGGCAATGAAGAGAGTCCCCTGTGAAGACCACCTCTATAGAGATACCCGCTGTCGCGAACCACTGCTGGATGTTCTGTGTGCTGTCCATACCTACAAGGTATCGGGCCGGTGTGACAGAAAATTCTCGGGCTAGGCGGCTAGTACCGTGCCGCAGTGCTCGCACGCCGTGGATCCGAATCCTGACTCCTCCATGATCAAGGCGAGTTGGCTCAAGTCGTGGCGGCAGATCGGGCACTCTTCGGCAGCGCCTTCGAAGACGAGTTCGATTCCGGCTCCAAAACGATTCATCAACTCTTGGAGTTCGACTTCTGGGCTACTCATAGTGCAGCCGCCAAGTCAGCTTGTGTCTCGCCTTCGAAGGCCGGGCACAGATTCTTGAAAGAACACCAGTCACATAGGCGACCGGGACGTGGAGGGAAGTTGTCGGTGTCGATGGCTTTGTTGATCGCAGCCCAGAGGGCTCTGAGCTGCTGTTCCATCCCGTTGAGGTGGTCGTTGTTGATCGGCAGCCGGTACAGAGTCGGCCCGTTCAGGTACAGCAAACGTACCTCGACTGGTGTGCGTCCGGTCTTGTGCCTGATCAGAAGGGCATAGATCTTGAGAGCGAAGAAGGCGGCCAGCGCGTACCTCTCCGGTGGTGCCTTTCCTGTCTTGTAATCGGTGATGACCAGATCGCCGTCCGGGAGTTCGTCGATACGGTCGAGGATTCCGCGGATCGTTATCCCGCCGAGGTCCTCCAACATGTCCATTTCCCGCTCGAGTGGGCTGACTTCTGCCGGATCTTCAATGCTGAAGTAGTTGGCCAACAATTCGAGGCTCTGCACGCCCCAACCGCGCTCTTCCTCATCAGAGGAGAAGAGATTCTCATACTCCTCCGTGCCCCGGAGTTCCGTCCACGCCTTCCGGAAAAGGTCATAGAGGGCATCCGAAGTCCGAGCTTCGGGGGGCAGGTCGTACAGGTCCTGGAGTGCTAGGTGGGCCGTGGTACCGCGCGCCTGGTAGATCGTGACCGGCTCCGGCAGGCGGTCGATTGACCGGAACTTGAAGAGCTGGGGGCACTGTTTGAAGTCGCTCGCCCTGCTGGGAGACAGTGTTTCCAATGGCATGCTCCGACTATACGGCACCTGAATGACACTTTTGAGATTCGACACCGCGAAAACCTGAAAAAGCTCGCGAAACATTCAAAGCATCCAGGCTTGACGCACAGCGGGAGCCGGCGTACGTTCATATTTACCGCAACACGGGCAACCGTGAGGCGGACTGAAGAGACCGAGAGGTCTTTTTGGACCGGAGCCGGTGGAAACGCCGGCCGCGGGAGTCTTCGGGAAGACCGAGCCTTCGGGCGAGGAGTTCCTGAGACCGGGAATCCCGAGAGGGCGACGA
>CBDTUP010000194.1:0-5529 GCA_965363685.1 uncultured bacterium
ACCGCGTGAACGGTCGCCGGTTTTCAAGACCGTTTCACGGCTTCCAAACCAGACAGATCCAGACTAAACGGGGCTGAGGGAGACTAATGACTGTCGACCTCCTTGGCGAAGGTCATTTTGTCTGGCTTTGTCCCGATTCGTCTGGTTTGGGCTCCTCGGTGTACCACGGGCGTACCATGGAAAGTGAGTTTCTTGCAGGCAAGCCTGCCTGCCAGTGACGAATCAGACTCGGTATCCTCCGGGACGGCCGGGCTTTGGCATCAAGTCACTCCTTTCCGCCCCCAGAAGAAACCGGTGCGATCGATGCCAGCGGGTACAGGACGGATGTCGTCGATCGATGGATTCTCATGGCAAGGGAACCTCATTTGAGGAGTTGATCGAGCTTCTTCCTCTTGGATCTCACAGAGACCGGTTTGTCCTTTATGGTCGCGGTTACCAAGACCTCCCTGGCACTGGCCAGCTCATCGCGCTCGAAGTAGAGGAGCGCGGTGCCCTCCCCGTACTCACTGAAGTGGGAGTCGTCGACCGGCGTGAGCTGCTTCCCGTCGACCCTCACCTCCAGCGCTGTGACTGGTGCGTTGTCTAGTGGCACACGACCGAGGGCGACTCGGGCTGCCGTCGCTCCTTCACTCTCGGGCACAACGGCAAAGGCCACCCAATCCCGGTCGAGACACCACTCATCGATGAACTCTCGATCCAGAACCGCGCTGTTCTGCTGCGCCACGTGGGCCATCCAGGGGACCCACAGATGGCACGCCGTGGCGAAGTAGGCGTACTCCTTCTTTCTCGTGTAGGGGTCCACGAACAACTCGAGCATGTACTGACCGGTCGGCTTGTTTCTCCCGAGCTTGATCGCCCCGGGTACATCCTTCTCTGCCCGTGCCTGTTGCCCCTTGGTGATCGCATCATCGATTTCCTCAGCGGTCATAGCCGCTGAGGGTGAAGCTGCCATGGTGACAACCGTGAGCATGACAAAACAAAGCCCCCATATCCGATGGGCATCAAATCTCATTCTTGTCTCCTTTTCAAACGGAAGCAGATTCTACGTCATCACTGACGACTCTCTGAGACAGGGGTACATCTTGATGGCGGAGGGGGCGGGATTCGAACACGGAGGGGTAGGCGTGAGAATGCAGTGTTGGCGACTGCAGGAAGCCCACCCGCGAGGGGTGTGCTCTGGCGTGGGAAGGTGTGACGGGGAGGGCGACCGGAGGGAGCCAACGCCTGCCGGTTTTCAAGACCGTTTCAGGTAGTCTCGATTAGTCTGGTTTAGGATCCTCGGTGTACCCAATGCGTACGATGAGGGCGTGATCGCAGCAGCGTATTGCCACCCAAGCGATACAATCCACCCAGGTTGATCGGTCAGACACTCTCGCACTACAAGATCACCGCCAAGCTCGGTGAGGGCGGTATGGGAGAGGTTTACCGAGCCGAGGACACCAAGCTCGGGCGAGAAGTCGCCCTGAAGATCCTGCCGACCGACCTGGCGACTAGCCAGGAACGACTCGCACGGTTCCAGCGAGAGGCCCGCTCGCTCGCTTCGGTCGATCATCCCAACATCGTCCACATCTACTCCGTAGAGCAGGACGCGGGCGTTCACTTTCTCACCATGCAGCTGATCCGGGGAGAGGACTTGTCCGAGCGGATCCCTGCGAGAGGGATGGCGCTGGAGGACTTCTTCGATGTGGCCATCTCCCTAGCGGATGCCCTGAGCGCCGCTCACGCCAAGGGCATCATCCATCGCGACCTCAAGCCGAGCAATGTGATGCTCGACGAGGAGGGCCGAACCAAGATCCTGGACTTCGGTCTCGCCAAGGCGGGCGTTGCAGAGTCTGCGACCGGAGCGAGTCAACTCTCTACGGAGGCCGTGACCCAGGAGGGCTTGGTCCTCGGCACGGTGCCCTACATGTCGCCCGAGCAAGCCGAAGGCAAGCCCGTGGATCCCCGATCCGACATCTTCTCGCTGGGTACCGTGCTCTACCAGATGATCACCGGCCGGGCACCGTTTCGGGGCGATACGGCTCTGTCCGTTCTTTCGGCAATCCTCAGAGAGACTCCGCCCCCGATCACAGAATTCAACGCCGAGACCCCACACCTCCTGGAGCGCATCGTGCGCAAGTGCCTCCAGAAAGACCCGGACAAGAGATACCAGTCGACTCTCGATCTGTACAACGACCTGGTCGAACTTCATCGGGAGTCCGAGACCGTGGCTGCCGCACCGCAGGGCCTCGCTGCTACGCAGAACGCACGGCGACGGTCGATCGCACTCGTGGCACTAGGTCTGGTTGGAGCCGCTATCTCCGTAGCGCTGATTTGGAGACTGGTTGTGGCGCCAAGGGCCACAGCACCTGAGCCGCCGCCGCGCTGGCGCTCGAGCCGACTGACCAGCCTGCCTGGCATCCAAACCGAGCCGAGCCTGTCGCCGGATGGACAGCGGATCGTGTTCGTGGATTACTCTTCTTCCCAGCCCGACATCTACGAGCAGCGAGTCGGCGGCGCCAGAACCAACAACCTGACGCAAGGCTCGGGTGTAGCCGACACTCAACCGGCCTATTCTCCCGACGGACAGCGGATTGCCTTTCGTTCAGAACGCGATGGCGGTGGTCTTTATGTGATGGGGGCTACGGGTGAAGACGTGCGCAAGATCGTCGGCGAGGGCTTCATGCCCTCCTGGTCTCCAAATGGCAACAAGATCGCTTACTGCACAGTAGGCTTTCTTCTGCCCAGACGAGGGGGTAACTTCGGGCAGGAGCTGCGCATCGCAGACCTCGAAACCGGTACGATCGAGACACTCGATCAGCTCGGTTTTCAACCTTCGTGGTCTCCAGCCGGAAAGTGGATCGCATTCATGGGCATGGGGAAGCCGGGACAGCGGGACATCGCCACGATCCCCGCCGCAGGTGGTGAGCCTGTGTGGATCACCAGGGACCCGGCGCTCGATTGGAGCCCTCAATGGGCACCTGACGGCCGCTTCCTGTACTTCGCCAGCAACCGGGGTGGGGCACACAACATCTGGCGGGTGGAGATCGACCAGAGGACCGGTGAGGTCGTCGGAGACTTCCAGGATGTGACCCGCGGCGGTTCTGGCCTACAGGGGTTCCTGTCGCTTGCCGAAGACGGCCGTTCCATCGCCTACGCCGAGCGGCAAGAGATCTCCAACCTCATGGCGGTCCCTTACGATCAGGAGGCGATGGGCGTTACCGGACCGCCGGTCGCGATCACTTCCGGGCCTCGTAGCGTGGGGCACTTCGACGTCTCACCGGACGGCGAATGGATCGCCTTCATGCGTCTCTCGCCCTGGGAGGACATCGTCTTGATGCGGGCAGACGGCTCGGAGGCCCGGAAACTCACTGACGATCCGCACTACGACAGGCGTCCCCGCTTCTCTCCAGACGGGGAGCAGATCTACTTCTATTCGAACATCGATGACTCCGTCCGGGTATGGTCGATTCGTCCCGATGGCACAGGACGAACGCTGATCACCGATTCCGATGACGGTTTTCTGTTCACCGATCCCTCACCCGATGGAATCACCCTGTCGACCAATTCCGATGAGGGGGGCGAACTGTTCAGTCTCGCCGAACCGTACTCGAGGCAGACAACCTGGATCTTCCCCGAAGATTCACAAGGGCGAGTGTTCCACCCCGTCGACTGGTCACCGGACGGTCGTCGAATACTGGGAATCTTCAGTGCACCCGGCGCCACTGACTCGGTGGCAGCCCTCTTCAACCTCGACTCGAAGGCGTACGAGGTGGCCCCGGCGAATGTCGGAGGTCAAGGTCAATCGTTTCTCGGCACTGATCATCGTCTCGTCTGGACGGATGGCAGCCAGGTGATCGCTCACGACCTGCGAACCGGTGAGACCCGTGAGCTCCTGTCCACAGCTCCCGACCTCGCAGAGTGGCCGATGCTCGGCCCCGACGGCAAGACACTCTACTTCGTACAACGGTCGGCCACTTCCGATATCCACCTACTCGTGGCCGAGGATCCGGGTTGAGGCCGGCCGCTCCACTGCCTCACTGCTTCACTGCCGGGCGGGTGGACGGGTTTGACGGAGGGGTGGGCTCCGTGTCGTTCCAGGACACGGAAGTGAACGGTGTCTTCTGGCAGGCTCGGGGCAAGCCGTCGCCTCGGAGAGGGGCAGGCGCAGGGGTGCAGTGTCGGCGACCGCAGGGAGGCACCCACGGTCCGCGTGAACGGACGCCGCTTCTCAAGACCACCGACCTCCTCCAACTGACAACACTCCGCAACAGGTGATCAGGAAGCGACGGGGCTTCGCGGGCAGGGGAGATTGTTGTGGTCTCTCGTGAGAGTGGCGGTTAGTTGCAGTTGATTGGACCGGGCGTGGACCAAGGATCCGGCCCAAACCACCTCACACGGATACCAAGCGACGAACGTCCTCGACATCCGTCTCTCGTGCCTGCCAAAGGTCATATTGAGCCTGGAGATTCACCCAGAACTCAGGTGTTGTGTCGAATGCCTTCGACAAACGATGGGCCATAGCTGGGCTGATCCCTGCTCGCTCGTTGGTCAACGCAGACAACGTCTTCCGAGTCACTCCAAGCGCTCTGGCTGCCTCGGTAACCGTAAGCTCGAGGGGTTCCAGGTAGTCCGCACGCAAGATCTCACCGGGATGGGGTGGGTTGTACATCATCTTTCGATCCTCGCTAGTGATAATCCTCGTAGCTTACTTCGGTGCAGTTGTGACCATCGAACACGAATGTGATTCGCCAGTTTCGATCGACAGCGACTGCCCACTGCCCCCTGCGGCGCCCCTTGAGCTGGTGGAGACGAAGACCTGGGGCGTCGAGGTCACGAACATCCGTTGCTGCATTGAGCCTTGCCAGTATTCGCCGAATCTTGGGCACATGATTCGGTTTCAGACCTCGTGCATTCCCAGTCTCGAGGAATCGTTTCAAACCTCGATGCTTGAAACTGACAATCACCAGACAAGCGTAACCTGCAACGTATCAGGTGTCAAGAATAACAATATTGCCAGCTCCAATGGATGGGCACTACGTCACTGCCCCACTGCCGGGCGGGTGAACGGGATTGGCGGAGGGGGTGGCATTCGAGCACGGAGGGACAGCGCCGGCGACCGCAAGGAGCCCACTCACGGACTGCCTGAACGGTCGCCGGTCTTCAAAACCGTTGCAGCTTGTCCCGATTCGTCTGGTTTGGGCTCCTCGGTGTACCAAATGTGTACCCTGTGATGGCTGCTCATTCAGTGGCCTCTCCCTGAGAACAGGTCCACATCGAAGATTGGGAGTTGGCGGTCGTGCACCCAAGTCATGCGGGACTCTTGGGTGGCGGTTGCCCCCGTCGCGGTCATCTCCGTCCATACCCCTAGATTTGGTTTCCACCATCTGCGATATCTTCAGCCAGGGACACGAGGCGAGGAAGAGAACCTCGCAGGACTTAGCAAGTGAAGAAGTTACTCATCGTTCTGGTTGCCATCGCCATTCTCGCTTTGGTGGTCTTCAGCCAAAGAGCGAGGCTCGGCATGTGGATTCTTGCCCGGGGCCTGGA
>CBDTUP010000195.1:0-5526 GCA_965363685.1 uncultured bacterium
TGCCGTGGGTCTTGATTGTCATGAGAAATCGTGCGGATGGCGGTCGATCCGGTCGGCAGGGATCGTTCCGAGCTTGCCCGATTCGTAATCCTCGAATGCCTGTACCAGTTCCGACTTGTGGTTCATTACGAACGGTCCGTACCAGGCAACCGGCTCCCTGATCGGCTTGCCGCCCAGAATCAGCAAGTCGACGTTTGGGCTGCGTGACTCCTGTCGTTCGTCCGCCAGGATTGTAAGGAAGTCGCCGCTGCCAAAGGCAACGAGTTGACCCATACCGGCCGAAAGCCCATCCGCGCCAAAGCGGGCGTTCCCATTCAACACATAGACGAGTGCGTTGAAGTCGCTTCTCCACGGAAGGCTCATGCGTGCTCCGGGGTGGAGGGTTGCATGCACCATGGATATCGGAGTGTGCGTGGAGCCCGGGCCCGACACATCCCCTAGATCGCCGGCGATCAAACGTAAGAGCACATCGCCGTCGGGACTCGTGAGGAGGCCGACATCTTCGGCGCGCAGGTCTTGATACTTGGGGGGGAGCCACTTGTCTCGTGACGGGAGATTTACCCACAACTGGAAGCCGTGGAAAAGCCCGCCGGACATGACAAGCTCTTCCGGTGGTGTCTCGATGTGAAGAATCCCTGAACCAGCGGTCATCCATTGTGTGTCGCCGTTTGTGATTCTGCCGCCCCCGCCATGGGAGTCTTGGTGGCGGAGCTCGCCGTCAATCATGTAGGTCACTGTTTCGAAGCCACGGTGGGGATGCCAGGGAGTTCCCTTGGGTTCACCTGGGGCGTACTCGACTTCACCCATCTGATCGAGATGAACGAATGGGTCGAGGAGCGAGAGGTCAACGCCGGCGAAGGCGCGGCGAACCGGGAATCCTTCTCCTTCGAAGCCCTGCGGACCGGTTGTTATCGATCGAACCGGACGTTGGATCAGTTTTTCAGACGAGGCGGGCGCCACTCGCGGAAGACCCGCGAGGTTTTCTACGGTTACGGCCGGCATGAGTACCCTTGCTTGACAGATAGTTGCATACTACAACTATCTGGCTCTTAGTGTTATTCGCTCGCCTACTTACTCGACGAGAAGCTGATCCCTACGTCGAAGGAAGTTCGAATCGACTCCGCCGACCCAGATGGCTTGCATTCCTTTGAGAAGCAACCCGACTTGGTGGCGACTGAGAGATGCGCCGCCGCACTGCGCTTTCAGCCGATTTGGATAGCCGGTCGGCCCTTGGATCAGGAATATGGCCCGACTACGGGCAGGTCGGACACAACTACCACGATTCCTCCTGCTTCATAGATACTCGCCTCGGCAGTACAGCTGGTGTATTGATCAACCAGGTTGGGTCTTGTCGTTCTTATGTGACCAGAACAAAGGAGATTGCTCCTGGACCTCTTTGACGGCGCGGTGAGAAGCCAGGAGTTCTGACATCATTGCCAGGTCCTTGTCCTCGCAGCTCACGACCAGGACTCCCTCGTCTTCTGTCAGGCGCCTGAAATCGAGTTGTTCTGCTTGCGAGTCGATCCGGCGGATGAACTTCAGTAGTCCCTCCAGCTTGGTCAGATCCCCGATGTGAACCTCGAGGCGGCTCCGGATCTTGGCCTTCCGGCGCCCTATCGCCGCATCGATCGTCCGCAGGCCGTACAAGGTCGCAAGGGTGACGATTGTGCCGATCAGCGCCAGCCAGTAGGTGCCGGATCCCGCGGCCATTCCGATCGAGGCGGCGACCCACAACCCGGCGGCAGTAGTCAGCCCACTGACGAACGTACCCTCCCGAAAGATCGCCCCCGCGCCGAGGAAGCCGATGCCGGTCACGATCTGCGCCGCTACCCGGGATTCGTCCGGCCCGTCGAAGCTGATGATCGAAGCCACCGAAAACACCGCCGCTCCGACACCGACCAGTGTGTGGGTACGCAGCCCTGCTGCTTTCTGCGCGGTTTCGCGTTCATAGCCGATCAATCCGCTACACACAGCAGCGAGTAGCAGTCGAGCGAGCATTACGAATGGCGACACAACCACTGCTCCCGGCCAGAATACGGCTACAGGGCAACGCTATCAGCTTCGAGCGAGCGGGGTTCGCGAATGATCCATTGGCGGCTACAGCGTCAGTACTGCCTTGATCAGAGCCCTACTCATCTTGTGAGTGAGTCCTCACTCAGTTACGATGTCCGCCGTGGACACTCAGAAAGCCCGTGCTCGGCCCCTCTCTCCTGAAGACCGGCGTGCCGCCATCCTCGACGCGGTTGTGCCGCTGCTGATCGATCACGGTGCGGCGGTGACGACGGCCGAGATGGCCGAGGCCGCCGGTATCGCGGAGGGCACCATCTTTCGGGTCTTCCCGGACAAAGCATCATTGCTGCACGCCGCCGTTGAGCGCACGCTCGATCCGTCTCCGGTCGATGCAGAGCTCTCCGCCATTGATCCCGCCCTGCCGCTGGCGGACAGGCTGGAAGCGGCCGCTGACATACTCGCCGGTCAGTTCGAGGGTATGACTGCTTTGATCGGCATGCTTCGATCCCCCCACGATGACCAGCCGCATGCCGAGATGCACCGCACCGCCAAGTTATCGATGGCGAAGGTCATCGATTCGCTGGCGCGGTTGCTGGAACCTGACCGCGATCGACTGAATGTTGAGCCTTCGCAGGCGGCGTTGTTCATACGTGGTCTCGTCTTCATCAACGTCAACCCGATGCTGGCGACACCCGGCCGCATGTCGAGCCGGCAACTGGTCGATCTGCTTCTCAACGGGATAGCGAAGGACGCTCACTGATGCTCCTCGAGATCCTTCGCACGTATCTCCGCCCGTACAAGCGGGAGATCGGCTACGTCATGGGCCTGCAGTTGGTTGCCACGATTGCCTCGCTGTCTCTACCCAGTCTCAACGCCGACATCATCGACAACGGAGTCGTACTCGGGGACACCGCCTATATCATGCGGATGGGTGGGTGGATGCTCGCAGTCACGCTGCTCCAGATTGCCTGCACTATCGCCGCCGTCTATCTGGGAGCTCGCTCGGCGATGGCTTTCGGCCGCGACGTCCGCTCGGGTTTCTTCCGGCAGGTCGCCTCATTTTCCAGTCGCGAGGTAGACAAGTTCGGCGCCCCCTCCTTGATAACCCGCAACACAAATGACGTTCAGCAGGTGCAGATGCTGGTGATGCTCGGATTCACGCTCATGGTCTCGGCGCCGATCATGATGGTCGGTGGCGTCATCATGGCTCTGCGCGAAGACGTCGGTCTGTCGTGGCTGGTGGCCGCGGCGGTGCCGGTGCTGGTGATCGCCACCGGGTCCATCATCTCCAGGATGGTGCCCGGCTTCCGCCGCATGCAGCGCTACCTCGACGACGTCAATCGGGTGATGCGGGAGCAAATCACCGGCATCAGGGTGATACGCGCCTTTGTGCGGGAGCCCTACGAGAGCGACCGCTTCGGTGTCGCCAACGACGACCTCACCGACGTCTCGATCAACGTGGGCCGTTGGATGTCCGCCATGTTCCCGACGGTGATGTTTGTCATGAATGCCTCCAGCGTCGCCGTGTTGTGGTTTGGCGGACTCCGTATTGACGAGGGCCTGATGCAGATTGGCGCCTTGACCGCCTTCATCACCTATCTGGTGCAGATCCTGATGGCAGTGATGATGTCGACGTTCATGCTGGTGATGGTGCCGCGTGCCTCGGTGTCGGCCGACCGGATCGGCGAAGTACTGAAGACCTCATCGTCGGTGGTTCCGCCCGAGAACGGCATCAGCGACGTGAGTGCTCGGGGTGCGCTCGAGTTCCGCGATATCGGTTTCACGTATGCGGGAGCCGACCATCCGGTGCTCAGCGGAGTGAACTTCGCAGCCTCCGCCGGCCAAATGACGGCGATCATCGGTTCAACTGGAGCCGGCAAGTCAACCCTTCTGAATCTGATCCCGCGTCTATTTGACGTCAGCGAAGGCACTATCACGGTCGACGGTGTCGACATTCGCGACTTCGACCCGGAGGCTCTCTGGGAACGAGTCGGCCTGGTGCCGCAGAAGGCATACCTGTTCTCGGGCACGATCGCCTCCAACCTGCGGTACGGCAAACCGGACGCAACCGAGGAAGAGATGTGGGCTGCTCTCGAGATCGCGCAGGCAAAGGACTTCGTCTCGGCCATGGCGGACGGACTCGACTCCGATGTAGCCCAGGGTGGAACCAACCTGTCGGGTGGGCAACGGCAGCGCATCGCCATTGCCCGAGCGATCATTCGCCAACCCGAGGTCTACCTGTTCGACGACTCGTTCTCGGCTCTCGATGTCGCCACCGACGCCCGATTGCGGCAGGCACTCCGGCCCGTCACGAGGGATGCCACCGTGTTGATCGTGGCACAGCGGGTGTTCACCATCACCGACGCCGATCAGATCGTGGTGCTCGATGGCGGTGAGGTCGTCGGATTGGGCTCACACGACGAACTACTGACCACCTGCCCGACCTATCAGGAGATTGTTGAGTCACAGTTGAAGACGGAAGCGTCATGACGAATCCTCCGCCCAAGACGATGCAGAAGACCGAACGCATATCGGGTCAGATGGGACCGGGCCGGGGCCCACATGGCGGCGGGATGGTCGGTCAGAAGTCGCTTGACTTCCGTGCTTCGGGCAGGCGCCTGATCCGCAGCCTGCGGCCGGAACGGATCAAAGTGATAGCCGTGTTCGTCACGGCCGTTATCAGCGTGGCGCTTTCCGCCACCGGACCGCGAGTGCTGGGCCGGGCGACAGACATCGTGTTCGCCGGAGCCATCGGCAAGGGACTGCCGAGCGGGATCGACAAGGAACAGGCGATAGACATGGCCCGGGCGCGGGGCGAGGAACAGGTCGCCGACTTGCTGACCGGCATCGACCTGGTCCCGGGCGAGGGCATCGACTTCAGCGCACTGGGCAGCGTGCTGTTGCTGGTCCTGGGGCTCTATGCGGCGTCGTCACTCCTGAGCTTCTTCCAGGGCTTTCTGTTGACCAGTGCAGTGCAAAACACGGTGCGTCGAATGCGAGCGGAGGTCGAAGAGAAGCTGAACCGGATGCCTCTGTCCTATTTCGACCGTCAACCACGGGGAGAGCTACTGAGTCGGGTCACGAACGACATGGACAACGTGGCCCAGACACTGCAACAGACGATGAGCCAGCTGCTGACGTCGTTGCTGACCATCATCTTCGTGTTCGCCATGATGATCTATCTCTCGTGGACGCTGGCTCTGATCACGCTCGTGACGATCCCGGTGGCGATGGCATTGGCTGGATTTGTGATGAAACGCTCGCAGGTGAAGTTCATCGACCAATGGCGCCGCACCGGCGCATTGAATGCGCAGGTGGAGGAGACCTTCACCGGTCACTCGCTCATCAAGGTGTTTGGCCGGCAACAGGAGACCCAGGCCCGGTTTGACGAGGAGAACGAGGCGCTGTTTCAGGCCAGCTTCGGGGCCCAGTTCCTGTCGGGTCTCATCATGCCGATGATGATGTTCATCGGAAACCTCAACTACGTGATTATCGCTGTGCTCGGCGGGCTCCGGG
>CBDTUP010000196.1:0-5523 GCA_965363685.1 uncultured bacterium
CGGTTGGTCGCGGTACCGGGTGATGGAGAATGCGTATGCCTGGTCCGTCAGCAAATAGGCGGCGAGTGCTCTACGTGGGAGCGAAAGGCCGGCGAAGTGTGGAGCAAGCGAAGCGCTATACATCAGAAAGCGGGCATTGATCATCAGCGCCGTGGCGATGATGACTAGCAGTGTGGCGTTGTCGCCGATGAGGGCGATGGAAGCTAGCTGCGAGGCTCCGGCGAGAACGATCAGGGAGAACCCCATCGCATGCGAGAAATCGAGTCCGGCTTCGATTGCCGCGACTCCGGCGACCGTCCCGAACGGAACGACGCCGAGGATCAATGGAGAGAAATCCCGCACTGCTTGCCAGATAATCTGCCGGGGCTGCTCGCTCATCAGGCTGGCAGCCTAGAGGTTCCGACTACCGGCAATGTGGCGAGCTCAGCACACCGGCCTATCGTCTCGTGTCATGGACCTCAGAAGCGTCGCCCCTTTTGGGCAAATTCGATGGGCGGACGACCGAACGGCCATCTCCGTCCTGGATCAGACTCGCTTGCCGTCTGAGGTCGTTGACCTGAAGCTCACCACTGTGGATGCAATAGAGGAGGCCATCAAATCCCTCCGGGTGCGGGGGGCGCCGCTCATCGGCATCACAGCTGCGATGGGGATTGCTGCCCTCGCCAACAACTCTGCACATATGGAAACCGATCACCTTGGAGATCGTGTTGAGGAGTGGTCGGCGCGGCTGGAGATAGCCCGCCCGACCGCCGTGAACCTGAGATGGGCGGTCGCGCAGATGCGAGTTGCGCTACGTAGGGCAACTGATGCGGGGGCCGATATCCCAACCGCACTCACTAGAGAAGCAGACAGGATCCTCGTCGAGGACTCGGAGATGTGCCGCGCCATTGGAGAACACGGAGTCGCGGTTCTCCGAGAAGACGCGAAGATCCTCACCCATTGCAACGCGGGTGCTCTCGCCACAGGAGGGATCGGCACGGCGCTTGCTCCGGTGTATGTCGGCCACGAACGTGGCATGCGGCTTCGTGTGTTTGCTGATGAAACCAGGCCGCTGCTTCAAGGGAGCAGAATCACGGCATGGGAACTGGCTGCTGCAGGCATCGACGTGACCGTCCTCACTGATGGTATGGCCGGGGCGTTGATGGCCGTGGATCCGCCAGATTTCGTATTCGTCGGATCCGACCGCATCGCAGCCAATGGCGATGCAGCCAACAAGATAGGGACCTACGCCCTCGCGGTTCTCGCCCACCATCATGGAATTCCCTTCTATGTGCTGGCCCCCACATCCACCGTTGATCTGGATACGCCGACGGGAGAGGCCATCCCGATCGAGTACCGGCCAGCCGAGGAGGTACGTAGAGCCTTTGGCCGCCAAACCGCTCCCGATGACGTCGACGTCTGGAACCCCGCCTTCGACGTTATTCCGGCGGAATTCATCACCGGGATCATCACTGAAGGCGGTATCCACCGGCCTCCCTACGGGATCAGCCTTCAACATTCGGGTGCTGAATCGTGATGATCGACCGTGCAGTCGAATGCTTGATGACCGTCGGCAGGCAGCTACATGAAGGCGGCCTGAACGCTGGGACCGCCGGAAATCTTTCTGCCCGCCTAGACGGTGCGCGGGTCGTGATGACCAGGAGTCGTGTTCGGAAGGCATCGCTCACATCGGATGACTTCGTTGTTTTCGACCTGGAGCGACCGTCCGCGGTCGCTCTCGAACGGGCGAGCAGCGAGTTCCGCCTTCATCTGGCGGCGTATAGGACCGATTCGGTAGCGGCGGTAATTCATGCACACTCTCCGGCCCTGACAGCCGTTGGTCTGAGAAGAAGTTCATTTCCAACCTCGCTGCCTGAACTCAGTTCGGTAGTTGGGGAGATCGTGATCAATCCCTTCGAACCCAGCGGGAGCGAGCGATTGGCTGATGATGTCGGCAGGGTGGTTCAGCAGGGTGCGGGGGTCGTCATCTTGAAGCGCCACGGGGTCGTGAGCGTTGGTGAATCGATTGGTCAAGCGCTGGATCGGTTGGAACTCTCAGAGAACGCAGCGCGGACCCTTCTCCTCGCCGAGCGTTGATGAGTGTGCCGCGAGGATCAATCGCCTAGCGAAACTCCCAAACTACGCGCCGTCTCGATCCACAGGTGGTCCAGTGGCACGGTCTTTCGCTTTCCTGCTACCTCCTCGAGCGGAACAGGAACGGCCTCACCGCCCTGAGTCGAGACCATGATCCGATGGCGGCCCTCCGCGATGAAGTTGGTGGTCGCTACCCCGAGGCGGGTGGCCAGCAATCGATCGAATGATGAAGGAATGCCGCCGCGCTGAACGTGGCCCAGAATGGTGACCCTCGATTCGAGCCGGGTTCGTTCCTCCAATTGATGAGAAAGCGTATGTGTGGCATCGGTGCGTTGCGCCTTCAATTCCTTCAGCATCGCCGCGGCGGAAGCACGTTCGTCTTCGGACCCGGCGGCGGACTTCAATGCCTTGATCCTCGTCACCTCCTGCGCGTGATCGCTCGACACCGCACCTTCGGAGACCGTGACGATACTGAACGGACTCCCCGATGCCTGCCGGGCGAGAATCGATTCGGCCACGGCCTCGATCGAGTATGGGATCTCGGGGATGAGAATGACGTCGGCGCCTCCGGCCAGACCGGCGCCGAGCGCCAGCCATCCGGCGTTGTGGCCCATTACTTCGACAACGATGATGCGATGGTGTGAGTGGGCGGTCGAGTGGAGGCGATCAATGGCCTCGGTGGCTATGTTCATCGCAGTAGCAAATCCAAACGTCTGGTCGGTCGCTGCCACGTCGTTGTCGATAGTCTTCGGAAGCGTCAGGATCTTCATCCCCGAGTTCGCCAGGTGTAGAGCATTCCTCTGAGTGCCACCGCCCCCCAGGCAGACGAGTGCATCGAGGTGGTGTGCTTCGTAGGTTTCCAGCATGATGCTGGTCATATCCATTTCGCGTCCGCCGATGTTCATCCGGTACGGCTTGTCCCGACTGGTCCCGAGAATCGTTCCTCCCGCGGTGAGGATTCCCGACAGGGCATCGGAGTCGAGCCGGATGTGACGGTTCTGCATCAATCCGCGGAATCCGTCCTTGAATCCAATGACCGACATTCCGTGAGAGCGGATGGCGGCTTTGCCGATGCCGCGAATTGCAGCGTTCAATCCGGGCGAATCTCCGCCGGCGGTGAGAATGCCGATGTTCATTGATGTGTTCCTGCTAGCGAATGCGGAACCATACAGCGGAGGTTCGGGCGGGTCGAGGAGGCGCCTACCATCTCCTCCATGCCATCCCTGCCGAGTGATCCGGTTGAACGCGTGGAGACGATGCTCGACGCCGTCGTCGATGCGAAGCCCGGTGGTTCCCGAAGGCCGGGTCAAGTGGAAATGGCCCGAGCGGTTGCGAGCGCTTTGGAGGACGACTCGCACCTGTTGTGCGAGGCAGGGCCCGGAACGGGGAAGTCGTTCGGTTACCTGTTACCGGCCATCTCTTCCGGCAAGAAGGTGATCGTCTCGACCGCGACCAAGAGCCTGCAGGATCAACTCGCCACCCGCGACCTGCCGTTTCTGGCGGAGGTACTTGAGCCCCTCGGCATTCGGTTCGCTTGGGCAACGATCAAGGGCCGCCAGAACTACCTCTGCCTTTCGAAGCTGGAGGAGCATCGTGAGGGCGATGAGAGTCAGGGAGGTTTGTTCGATGAACCGGTGGACGATTCCGACCTGATGGGTCTATTGCTCGAGTGGGCAGAGGTTCACGAGACCGGCGACCGCGATGATCTTCCGACGGCGGTCCCCGACGACTTGTGGACCGAGGTGTCCGTGTCGGGGATGGAGTGCCCTGGCAAGGAGGAATGTCCCCAGGGGGCAGAGTGCTTCGCGATGGCGGCGTTCGACCGGGCGGCAACTGCCGACATTGTTGTGGTGAACCATCACTTGTACGGGGCCGGAATGGCCCTCGAGGGAGGATTACTGCCCGAGCACGACGTAGTGATCTTCGACGAAGCTCATCGACTGGAGGACACGATGGCTTCGGCGCTCGGGATCGAACTCACACCCGGTCGAATCTGGCAGTTCCATCGGACGGCATCGAGTTTCCTGCGCAGGGTGATGCCGCCGGAGGATTCTCGTCGCCTGCTCGACCCGTTGCGTGATCGCGCACAGGCGTTCGATACCCAACTCGGAGACACGGTCGATGGGCACATGCCCGACCCCTTCGTTTCCGGACTGGGTGGCGAATTGACCTCAACGGCTGCCGCCGTCGCTCAGGTGAATGGCCGGATCCGCGCTACCGAACCAGCCACGCCCGGGTTGCGTGGTGCGCGGGCGCGGGCACTGCGGTTGGGTGGTCATCTGGCGGGTGATCTGGCAATGGGGCTGGAACCTCCGGACTCGCATGTTTCATGGATCGAACCGGATGGTGGTCGCAAGCGTTACAAGGTGGCGCCGATTGATGTGGGTCCGCTGATGGCTGAGCGTTTGCTCTCGGAGCGCCCGGCAATCCTGACCAGTGCCACCTTGTCGGTTGGTGGGTCGCTAGTTCCGCTTGCAGGTCGACTGGGTTTCAGCGCCGATTCGGCGGAGGTTCCGCTTGGAGCAGCAATGCTCGCCGTCGGAAGTCCGTTCGACTACGAGACTCAAGGTCGGATCTACGTAGCGGCCGGATTGCCGGATCCCAGGCAATCGGACTGGAGAGACAGCGCCGCGGGCGAGATCGTCGAGTTGGTTCGAGCGGCCGGGGGTCGGGCGTTGGTGTTGACCACGAGTTACCGAATGCTCGAACTCGCCGCCGATCGGTTGCGGGAGGATACCGAACTCGAGGTCCTTGCTCAGGGTGACCTTCCGAAGAGGCGTTTGGTCGAGAGATTCGAAGAGGAGGAGACCTCCGTTCTGGTGGCAACGATGGGTTTCTGGGAGGGTCTGGACATCCCTGGGAGGGCTTTGGAACTAGTGGTCATTGATCGACTCCCTTTCCCTCGCCCCGACGATCCCCTGTGGGTCGCTCGCCGGGAATTGGCCGAGCAGCAGGGGAAGTCGGCCTTCCAGACTGTTGATCTACCCAGAGCAACGATGCTGCTTGCACAGGGCGTCGGTCGGCTCATAAGAACAACCTCCGACCGCGGCGTGGTTGCCATTCTGGATTCGCGGCTGGCAAAGATGCGATACGGAAGGGTGGTGCTCGGATCGCTACCTCCGATGCCGATTACCGCCGACCGTCAGGACGTCGTGTCGTTCCTCAACCGGCCGTAGGGTCCGATTGGATGGCTCGGGGACCCAACGAGGAGTATGAATCGAAGTCGTGGACGGCGGTGCCGGCGAAGGTCGCCATGGGCCCGTACCGAGCCCTCACCGACGCCAACTCGATCTCCAGATGGGCCGAGCCCTCTTCAGCGAACGAGACCTTGTCCGATTCGGTTGGGCTCGGCTCAACTCCTATTACGAGTTTTCGTCCCTTGAGGGCGGCGAGGTTTGCTTCGTTTCTGGCAAGCTGGATGATGCCGTCGT
Source organism: uncultured bacterium (assembly GCA_965363685.1). Taxonomy (GTDB): domain Bacteria; phylum Actinomycetota; class Acidimicrobiia; order Spongiisociales; family JAHEDJ01; genus JAHEDJ01. Next base: position 5,505 of record CBDTUP010000196.1, read on the forward strand.
CACCTTCAGCGGTATCCCG
>CBDTUP010000197.1:0-5511 GCA_965363685.1 uncultured bacterium
CGGCTGGCATGATCTCCGGGTAGGAGAGCCGATCAGGCAGAACAGGCAGGGCCCCTGCGTAGGCCGCTTCGACAACGGCAATCCCAAAGAACTCGTGCAGAGCCGTGGACACCACTAGGTCGGCAGATCGCAGCAGATTCAGATAGTCGTCGGTTTCGGCGAAGCCGAAGTGAATCAGACGATCGACAAGGCGCCTCCCTGCCTCGGCGAACTCCTCCGGAACCTGCCTGAAGTTCTCCCCGCATACGGCCAGTCTGAAGTCGTATCCGTCGTCGGCGAGGTCGAACATCGCATGGAAGAACGCGGCCGGGTCTTTGTCATGCTCCCAACGCTGATTCCAAAGGATCATCGGCGGACCGGCGGTGCGGCCGTCGGGCACGCTATCCAGGCGGCTCAGGTCCACACCAACGTGGAGAACAAGCGACTTCTCCCGCACCGCGGGAATCAGCTCGGTGTGCCGGTAATCGGGGAACTGTCCGAGAAACCGTGGCAGTTCCTCGAAGGCGACGTCCCGATGGAAGGCCGAGTTGAACAGCACCAGATCCGCCGCCTGCATCGACGACCAGTTGACGTATGCGTACTGGAGGTCCGGCCTCAGTTGCGGCGACCACGGATATGTGAACTGGCTTTCGTGGAAATAGAGAGCCACCGGAACGCCATTCAGAGAGCGTCGGGTGGCGCCGAGATATGCAGGCAAGTCGAGCATGTCGGTAGCCAGCAAGAGGTCTGGACGGCCGTGCTCCTCCACCCACTGCTCCGTCTCGCCGGCAAGGGTGATCGCTCCGCCGCGCATCCGCCAGGTCCAGAATCGGGCAGGTAGCGACAGAATGTGTACGTCGTGGCCACTGAACCGTGCGTACCCCTCCGCCCACGCCTGATGTGACCCACCAAAGTAGGGCTCCACGAGAAGGATCTTCACGAGCGCAGGCTAACGGCTGAGAGCTGAGAGCAGCGCTGCTGTGCAGCGCTATATCTCCTGCCGCCCAACCAAGGCGCGGCCGAGAGTCAGTTCATCGGCGTAGTCGAGATCTCCGCCGACCGGCAGTCCGCTTGCGAGGCGGGTGACCCGGACACCAAGAGGCTTCAACTCCCGCGAGAGATACATGGCAGTTGTGTCACCTTCGATGGTCGGATTGGTGGCGATGATGAGTTCCTGGATTCCCTCGTCGGCGATGCGATCCCGCAACTCCGTGACTCTGAGCTGACCAGGTCCAATGCCGTCGATCGGCGAAAGCGCTCCACCGAGGACGTGATACCGGCCGCGGAATTCCTGGGTCTTTTCTATGACCACGATCTCCTGCGCCCGCTCCACAACGCATACGGTCGTGGGGTCACGCCTCAGATCCCGACAAATCGAGCATTCCTCCGCTCCGGTCACGTTGAAGCACCGGCTACAGAGCCGCACCTGGCTACGCATGTCGACAATTGCGCTCGCCAGCTTCTGCGCGTCGGCTTCCTCGGCATTCAGAATGTGGAACGCCAGCCTCTGTGCAGACTTGCGCCCGATACCGGGAAGCCGCGCCAATTCATCGATCAGCCGTTGGATTGGCCCTTCGAACATCAGCCGAGAAGGCCGCCGAGATCCAGGCCTCCGGTGAGTCCACCGAGAGATTGCTGCGCGGCGTCGGCAGCGTTCTTCATTGCCTGGTTCACTGCCGCCACGACGAGATCCCCGAGCATCTCAGGATCGTCTGGGTCGATCACCGACGGATCGATTACTACGGACAGCACCTCGTTGGATCCCGTCACCGTCGCTTTGACGACCCCTCCCCCGGCGCTTCCCTCGAAGGAGGCCGAGGCGAGCTCATCTTGAGCGGCTGCCAATTGTTCTTGCATCTGCTGCGCCTGTTGCATCAACTTGCGCATGTCTTGCGGTCGCATTCCCATGCCTCAGAGGGTAGCCCCGAACCAGGAAGTACGAAGCATCTCCCCTACTTCGGGTGTTTCGGCAGTATCGCGCAACGCTGACGCGGCGCGACACGGCCCAGAGCGTCAGAGGGTCAAGTGTTGTCGACCTCGTCGACGACTTCGGCTCCGAGGAACTCGCTCATGAGGCTGGTCGGATCGGTGCCTTCTGCCGGTGCTTCTGCGAGATCATCCTTGTCGGGGATCATCGGCGCCTCGTCCGGTTCCGGGGCGGCCTCAGAACCACCCACTGCTCTGAACTCAACGGTGACTTGCGCTCCGAGCAGATCGGATGCCTTGGTAGCAACAATCGCGGCAACGGTGGGATCCGACTTGAGTTGCTCGAGGTGAAATCCCCTGTGTTCGGGGAGGTGCATGATGAGGGTCGAGCCCTCAACCGCCCCTGGACTGGCCTCACGAAACAAGGCGTACTTGCGCGACCCGAGAATGTCACGAACGCCCGCCACCAGGGCAGGCCAGGCCGACTGAAGATCCAGGAAGGCGATTTCCTTGCCGGAATCCGGTAACGGAGTCACAGTTGCGACGGCTGCACTTGCGGGCTCCTCAACGGTTTCAACCGGTTCTCGAACTTCGGCTGTCGGAGCAACGACAGGCTCCATCGGCGTCTGCTCGGTAGCCGCGAGTTCTGGCTTCTCCACTGGCGGTTCCGGCGCCGACGGTTGGACCGGCGCTACCGGGGTGGCCGGAACGCCGGCGCTCAGCCGCTTCACCCGCTGTTCGAGATGCTCGAGTCGGGCAGTCATCGAAGCGGGATCAGAGGCGACCTCTGGACGGGTGATCTTGAGGAGAGCGAGTTCGATCATCAACCGCTCCTCCCTGCCTTCCCGCAACTGGATCAGTGCCTCAGACATGACGTCGAGTACCCGGAGGACGTCTGCGGCCGACAGCTCATCGGCGATCTTCTGCCAGTCCGCGATCACATCCGCAGGCTCATCAACAACATCTGGCAGATTCGGTGCGTACTTGACCAGGAACACGCCACGGAAGAAGGCAATCGCCTCGGCGACGAATCTCCGAAGATCTGCACCTTCGGCCGCGAGGGCGGCAATCATCTCGAGCGCCGAACGCGCATCGAGATCGGCAACTGCCGACCCGAGTCGCCCGTAGACCTCACGATCGGCAAGACCGAGGGCACGATTGACTCCTGCTACTTCCACGACCGACTCTCCGAGCGCAGCGACCTGTTCGAGCAGGCTCATCGAGTCACGGACAGAGCCACGCGCATGACGGGCCACCGCCACCAGCGCCTCTTCGGTCCGCTGGTATGCCTCTAATTCCGAGATCGAGTCGAGGTGCTTCACGAGAGTCTCGATCGAAACCGGGTGGAAATCGAACCGCTGAGCACGGCTCCGAATCGTGTCGAGGAGCTTGTAGGGCTCGGTTGTGGCAAGAACGAAGTGGACGTGGCTGGGAGGCTCCTCCAGCGTCTTGAGCAACGCGTTGCCGGCCGCCTTCGAGAGCATGTGCGCCTCGTCGAGGATGTACACGCGCTTGGCACCTCCCGCCGAAGCAACCGTCGCAACGCTCACCCGCATGTCGCGGATGTCGTCAACACTGTTGTGAGAGGCGGCATCCAACTCGATCACATCCATCGACGACCCAATGGTGATGTCCTGGCAGGAAATGCACTCGTTGCACGGCTCCCCGCCCGACTGTCGATCGGTGCAGTTCAGTGACTTAGCGAGGATCCGGGCGGCCGTGGTCTTGCCGGTTCCCCGTGGTCCGGCGAACAAGTACGCATGGGCAACTTTGTCCTCCACCACCTCACGAGCGAGTGTCTCTGTGACATGCCCTTGGCCGATGATTTCCGAGAACCGTTGAGGTCGATACTTGCGATACAGCGCCTGATAATCCACGGAAGCGAGCATACCCCACCGGCGCAGGTCTCCTCACTGCATGATCACGCATAGACCAATTGACCGGACTCCATGGGCGGTGTTGCGGGTGCTTCCGATCCCACGCCGGTAGCGGCCATCGCTCCTGCAAGTTCTCAATAGTGTCGCCAAATGACCGATACTGATGTCCTACCAAGGACTGAGAACTGATGACAGAGAACTCCCGGCCGGCGGTCTGGGCAGAAGGACTGGTACGCCGTTTCGGCAAGAAAACGGCCGTCAACGGCGTCGATCTGGCCATTCATCCCGGCGAGTTCTACGGCCTGCTGGGTCCAAACGGAGCCGGGAAGACAACAACGATCAAGATGATCGTCGGATTGCTGCGCCCGGACGCCGGCACGGCCGGTGTCGGCGAGTTCGAAACTTGGACGCAACCGATCGAGGTCAAGCGGAGGATCGGCGTGTTGCCGGAGGAGTTCAACCTCTACGAACGACTGACGGGGGCGGAACTACTTGATTTCACCGCCGCTACCCACGGCCTTTCAAGAAACGACGCAGCGACCCGCCGAGATGAACTCCTCGAGATTCTCGACCTAACCCCGGTCGCCCACACCTTGATCAACGACTACTCCCGCGGGATGCGCAAGAAGGTCGCACTTGCAGCCGCGGTCATTCATGCGCCTCCCGTTCTCTTTCTCGATGAGCCTTTCGAAGGCGTCGACGCGGTGAGCGCCCGATTGATTCGCAACCTTCTGCAGGGATACACCGAACGAGGTTCCACCGTCGTGTTCTCATCCCACGTCATGGAACTCGTCGAACGCTTATGTACCCGGATCGGCATCATGGTGGAGGGTGAACTGATCGTTGAGGGGCCCCGGCAAGCCTTGCTGGACCGCTACTCGGTCGCCACCGTTGAGGACGCCTTCCTTGCCGCTGTGGGCGCTGAGGAAACACCCGGAGGGTTGGAGTGGCTAAACGCCTCGTCTGGCTGAAGTGGCGCCTGCTGGTCAACGGCGTCAAGAACGATCGTCAGCGGGCGATAGGGCTTCCGCTCGTCTTGATACTCATCATCGGCGGCGGCTGGAGTCTCGCCCGCGGCTATTGGGCTACCGGAGCCGACCTCGATGTGGCGGCGCGAGGCGAACTGTCGATCTGGATCACAGTGCTCTTGTGGATCCTCTGGACAACAGTTCCGGTGGTTGTGTTTCCGCTCGACGAGACACTCGATCCGAACAAGTTCTCGCTACTCCCGTTCACGCGTCGCCAACTACTGACCGGCCTGCTGTCGGCAGGCGCAGTCACCCCACCCATCATCATTCCACTGATGATCCTCACCGTCAGCGGAATGCTCTTCATGGGCTGGCTGTCGACGCCGCTCTCGATCATCGCCGGCCTTCTCACCCTTGGGATCCTGATCGTCAGCGGCCAGGCCTTCACTGCGGTAGTCAGCTCTCTTGTTCGCAGTAGACGGGGTCGCGATCTGATCATGGTGATCATCGCCGGCCTCGGATTGACCGGGTTTCTCCTGCAACGCTCGATCGCCAACACCATCGGTGATCTCGGTGTCGCCGGAGCTGTGGAGCAATACCCACTCTCTCCGTGGAGGGCCCTGTTAGCTCCAGTCGGTGCTCAGTACGCGGTCGTTTCCGGAAGCGAGGGAGACCTCTTGGGGGTCGTGTCGGGCCTTGGCACTTCGTTGCTCTGGTTGGGAGCCCTTTTGGCCTTCTGGTATTGGATAGTGCAGCGCCTT
>CBDTUP010000198.1:0-5511 GCA_965363685.1 uncultured bacterium
CCATCGACCGCCAGTGTGGATCATCCCAGCAAGCCGCTCATTTCGCCGCCCAGGGGGTCATGGCGGGCGCGTACGACATCGTGGTTGCCGGCGGAATCGAGTCGATGACCCGGGTTCCGATGGGGTCAAACGCACAGGGACCGGGTTCGCCCTTTGGGCCCCGGATGAGTGAGCGTTACGACGGCCGCCTGGTCCCACAGGGACTTTCGGCCGAAATGATTGCCGAGCGTTGGGGAATCAAGCGAGACGAAATCGATCAGATCTCGTTGGATTCGCACCAACGCGCAGCCACGGCGACGGACGAAGGTCGATTCGCAAGCCAGATCTTGCCGATAGAGACACCCGAGGGCGTCGCCATCACCGACGGCGGCATCCGCCGCGAGACGTCGCTCGAGAAGTTGGCGTCCCTCAAGCCTGCCTTCAAGGAGGACGGTGTCGTTACCGCGGGCAACTCGTCGCAGATCTCGGACGGCTCGGCCGCCGTCCTGATCATGGGCGAGGACACGGCCGACGAACTAGGCCTAGCGCCGATGGCACGGTTCAAGGCCTTTGCGGTGACGGCGGCGGATCCGGTCGTCATGCTCAGCGCTCCGATCCCGGCCACGACGATGGTGCTGGAGAAGGCCGGAATGTCGATCGACCAGATCGATCTCTTCGAGGTAAACGAAGCTTTCGCGACGGTGATTGCCGCCTGGCGCCAGGAACACGGGCACGGCGATGCCGAAGCTCTGTGGAACCGGACCAACGTGAATGGTGGCGCCGTTGCCCTCGGCCATCCTCTTGGAGCGTCTGGTGCTCGCCTGATGACAACTCTCGTCCATGAGATGCAACGCACCGGCAGTCGCTACGGCCTACAGACGATGTGCGAAGGCGGCGGCATGGCCAACGCAACGATCCTGGAGTTGATCTGAGAGAAGGCCTTGGGCGCGCGGCGATTGGGGTTCCCCTCTCGCCGGTAAGCATCAGCTTGCCGCAACTCCACCCTGCGGGGGGAGAAATGGTCGCATGGTCAAGTTCCTGATTGCAGTCGCGGTCGGCGTGGCCATTTGGACGGTGGCGATGCGGATCATCAGGATGCTCGCTGAGCCACCGCCCGACGTGAATCCCGACGACATTGTGCCGACCGAGGTCAAGTACCGGTGTTCCATCTGCGGGACAGAAGTGACGATGACGGCGGTGTCTACGGTCGAGTCGGCCGCGCCGAAACACTGTCGAGAGGAAATGGACGAAGTCCCCGCCTGAGGTCGAGGGCTTCGGGCGGGTGGCTACCTGTAGCTGGTAGTCATCAGGAAGCCTCCCCCGATGAACGCCAAGCCGACGATCAACCAGATGTTGTCCCACGACAAGAAGTAGCGGAGCAACACGAGAGCGACTCCCAGCGCCATGAATGCAAACATCAGGACCACGTACCAGGAAGGTGACGGCTCTCGGGTCACCTCTTTGGGCTTTCTCGACGGGGTAGGTCCTGAATACTTGGGTTTGCGTCGTTTGGATTCCGGCATGGGCGTAGAGGGTAGTCGCCTCGATTGATGGCTTCGACCAACAGTAAGCTCGGCGTCCATGCGAGTTCTCGTTGTCGACAACTACGACTCATTCACATACAACCTGGTCCAGTACCTGGGCGAGTTGGGCGCCAGTCCAACAGTCATCCGAAACGACGAAATGACTGCTCTCGAAGCGGCCGCGTTGCGACCGAACCTGCTCCTCATCTCGCCGGGACCGGGTCGGCCGGAGAATGCCGGCATTTCGGTCGAACTACTCCAGACGCTGGGAACGGAGATCCCCAGCCTTGGGGTCTGTCTCGGTCACCAGGCGATTGTGGCGGCATTCGGAGGACGGATCGACCTGGCCCCCGAGCCCAAGCACGGGAAAACATCCGAGATCCGTCACGACGGTCTGGGTGTGTTCAAGGGCCTCGAGATGCCGTTTATTGCGACGCGGTATCACTCACTTGCGGCCGTTGAACTCCCGGACCAACTCGAGGCGTGCGCCTGGAGTGAGGACGACGTCGTGCAAGGGATACGGCACCGTGAGTTGCCGATGAGTGGCGTCCAGTTTCATCCCGAGAGTGTGTTGACCACAGAAGGCAAGAAGCTGCTGAGCAACTTCCTGGAAACTCCCCGCTAGCCCCAGCGGGCATGAAATCGACGCTAGGGAGCGGGAGCAGCGGTCGTCGTCGTTGTCGGGGGAACCGTTGTCGTAGTGGTAGTGGTGGTGGGCGGCGGCGCCTCACCGATGGTGACCGTAACCGTCGTTCCCGGTGCGACCTCGGTACCCGCTCCAATCGACTGTTCGGCGGCAAGGCCGTCGAAAGCCTCCTCGACCACGATGGTCGTAGCGCTCTCCCGATACACCAGGTTGACCGCCTCTAGAGCCGCCCGTGCCGCTGCCGGCGTCATGCCCACAACGTTCGGAACCGGGACCGGTTCCGGCCCGAGCGAAATCCACAACTTCACCGTGGACCCGGCGGCGACGAGATTACCGGCCTCCGGTTCTGTGCGAGCTACTCGGCCCGCCTCGACGTCCTCGTCGAACTCCTCATCACGTTCAACGACCAGGCCGGCGCTTTCGAGGACGAAGGCGGCATCGATTTCTGGTCGCCCGCGGAAATCCTCGAGTAGGACGGAATCGGGACCGGTCGAAACCCACAAATCGATGGCCGTACCCGGTTCCTGCTTCTGCCCGGCAGCCGGGCTCTGATCTATCACGGTTCCGGGCGCCTGTACCTCGTTCGCTTCCTCATGGACTACCCCGACGGTGAGTCCGTTGAGGTTGATCAAGCGCATGGCCTCGGTGAGGGTCTCCCCGACGACGGGTGGAACATTGGCTGCCCCGGTTCCCGTCGATATCAGAACGTTGACGTAGCTGTCGTTTTCAACCTCCTCACCGCTGGCGGGATCGGTCCCAATGACGGAACCGGCAGGCACGTCGGGGTGGGCCTGGTTGACCGGACGGATCTTCAAGCCGACATCCTGGAGCGCGGCCAGTGCGGCGTCCTGGGCCATGCCCGCCACGTCTGGAACCGCGACGAGGTTCGAGTCGTCTGTCGCCGTGCTATTCATCAGCCGGAATATCAGGAACAACCCAACTCCGAGTGCGACGAGGAGAGCGAAAGCCGTGAGGATGAACGGAACCTGGGAAGGCGGACGTTCCTCGGCAAGACGGCGATAAGTCTCGTCCGGCGGAACGGTCGGAGGAGTGACCGTGGTCATCATCTGGGTGGGAGCATCGGCGGCGGGCACCGTCGCGGGGGTTTCGCCGCGCAGGAACCGGAGCAGGTCGGCTCGCATGTCGTCGGCGGTTTGATATCGCCCTTCCGGATCCTTGCTGAGGGCAGAAGTGATGATCGTTTCCAGAACCGACGGGATATCCGCATTCAGCGTCGAAGGCGCGGTGACTGGAGTCGACACATGCTGATAGGCAACTGCCACCGGGCTATCACCCGTGAACGGAGGCATCCCTGTGACCATTTCGTACATCACTACACCGAGCGAATACAGGTCGGATCGTTCGTCGGCGGTCATGCCCTGAGCTTGCTCCGGGCTGAAATAAGTAGCCGTCCCGATGACCGCTCCGGTTCTGGTCAACTCCTGGCTGTCGTCCCAGGCGCGAGCAATGCCGAAGTCGGTAACCCGCACTGTTCCGTCCGGCGCCAGCAGGATGTTTCCCGGTTTGATATCACGATGAACCAGGCCTGCGCGGTGGGCGACGGCTAGTGCAGCCGCTACCTCCGCCCCGACCTCACAAGCCCGGCGGGGGAGGAGTTGACGCTCACTCTTGAGAACATCCCGCAAGGTGCGACCTTCGATCAGTTCCATGACGATGAAGTACGTCGACCCGTCCTCGCCCCAGTCATAGATGGAGACGATGTTGGGGTGACTCAGGTTGGCGGCGGCCTGGGCCTCACGCCGGAATCGTTTCACGAACGCCTCATCCGAACTGAACTGGGAGTGCAGTACCTTCACGGCCACCCGTCTGCCCAGCAAGGTGTCACGCGCTTCATAAACGTCTGCCATGCCCCCGCGGGCGATGTGGGAGACGAGCTCGTACCGGTCGGCGAGCGTGCGTTCAGTTTGCATTCTGAGTGATTGTAGGGGTCATGATCTCTGGAGCCAGTACTCGAATAGTTGCTGAGCAATCGGAGCGGCCACCGAGCCGCCGGTAGCGTTCTCGCCGGCGTTGCCACCCTCCTCGACAACCACCGCCAGGGCGATCGAAGGATTCTCCAAAGGGGCGAAACCGATGAACCAAGCGTGCGGCGGGCTGATCTCAGTTTCGGCCGTTCCGGTCTTGCCGGCCACCCTGATCCCAGAGACCGCCGCACGGGTACCGGTTCCGCTGGCGACGACTTGTTCCATCATCCCGGCGACGACGTCGGCCGTGGCGGGGGAGACCGGCTTTGCCCACACTGAAGGTTGGTGCTCCTCGACGATCTCGCCGGCCGCGTCGTAGATGCGCGCCACCATGAATGGTTCCATCTGATCGCCGCCGTTGGCGATGGTGGCAGCCACCATCGCCATGAGAAGTGGGGTTGCCTGCACGTCCCGTTGCCCAAGGCCGCTTTGAGCAACCGCCGGAAGGTCGGCACTGAACTCACCGGTACTGGGAAAGAACCCGGTGAGCGTTTCCCATTCGAACGGTATCTCCCTGTTGAAGCCGAATGCTTCCGCCTGTTGCACCAGGCGTGAACCGCCAAGGTCCATCGCCAACTGTCCGAAGACCGTATTGCACGACCTGCGGAACGCCTCTCGGAGACTCACTTCGTCGGTATCCCCACACAGCGTTCCGGCGAAGTTGCGGATCACTGAAGTGGAACCCGGCAACTCGAGTTCAGTCGGATTGGCAAAGGTCGTGTCGGGGCCTGCAATCCCAGACTCGATGGCGGCCGCGGCCGTGATCACCTTGAATGTCGAACCGGGCGGATAACTTTCGCGACTGGCCCGATCCTTGAGCGGCTCGGTCGGGTCTCCCGACAGCGCCTCCCAAGCAGGCGTGCCGTCACTGCCGATGATGGTATTTGGATCGAAGCTCGGAGTGGACACGAAGGCGAGAACGGCTCCCGTAGTCGGATCAAGCGCTACGACCGCACCGCGCTGGCCGTCGAGGGCATCGACGGCCATACGTTGGAGGTCGGCAACCAGCGTGAGTTCGAGGCTGCGGGCCTGAAGATCACGACCCATGAGGGCGTCTATCAAGTCCGACAATGTCAGGTCGCGCTTGGAGCGCAGGTCGGTTGCATAACTGGACTCGAGGCCCCAATCACCGAATAGGGACGATGTGAAGCCGACGCTGTGAGCGAAGAGCTCCTCCTGCGGGTAGCTACGCACATAACTCCGCAGGTCCTCAGAGGTTGGTTGAGATATCGCCAGCCGGGCTCCCGTTGAGTCGACTATCAAGCCCCGCTCCTTGGCTGAGATTCCGATCTGGACCCTCGGATTGCGAACGTCGTCCCGATACCCGGGACCGGCAATGGCCTGAATGTAGGTCACGTCGAGCAGCAGAAGAGCGAAC
>CBDTUP010000199.1:0-5481 GCA_965363685.1 uncultured bacterium
TGTGGACATCGGCTTAGGTTACCAAGCGGTAGCACGGATTCGCCCTACAACGCGGTGACTTTCGGCCCTGGCAGGCGTCAGGTTGTGGTGGTTTCGTTCATTAGACCGTGTTCGTCTACTACTACATCCAGATTGATCGCCCAATCGGGGTGGTCGAGCCGCGCTTCAAGTCGTTCTTCTCGACCTTCAACTCATGGGCCGAGTCCGCCTACCGCGACGGTGAGGATCTGCGGGCGAATATCTCTGTGGGCAGCGGTCCCGTTTCGGTTGCCAAGTCGGTCCGGATGCAGGTGGGTGACCCTACCGCGACGGGTAATGAGACCACCGTCCCGATCGTTTGGGAGGCAACCGGGGCAACAGCCCTGTTCCCGAAGATGGAGGGCAGCTTGATGATGGCTGCAATCGGATCCGAAATGACCCAGCTCGCATTCCGCGGAACATACGATCCTCCAATGGGCGCTCTTGGTCGTGCCCTGGACAAGGTTCTCATGCATCGTCTTGCCGAGAGCAGTGTGAAGGGTTTCGTCGATCGAATCGGTTCAGCTCTCGAAAACGAATAGCCGGGTCTACTCGTTCGCCTCTCGAAGGGCATCGAGGCGGGCCGCGTATGCGGCGGCCTCCGCTCGATTGTTCATCTGGAGTTTGCGAAGCAGGTTCGAGACGTAGTTCTTGACCGTCTTCTGGGCCAGGTACATCTCGGCGGCAATCTCGCGATTTGTTTTGCCGTCCGCAATTCGGGAGAGGATCTTTCGTTCCTGTGGTGAGAGATCGGCCAGCAGTGGGTCGGAGCCCCGGCCGGCATGGGCCCGCGAGAAGATGCGGTCCTTCAATTCCGAATCGAGCAACGATTCCCCGGCTGCCGCCTTGCGAACGGCTGAGATGAGATCGGATGATTTTGCTCGTTTCAGAACGAACCCGAGCGCTCCGGCCGTCACCGCGTCCACGAAAGCCTGCTCATCGGCGAAGGCCGTCAGCATCACCACCTGCACATTGCTCCATTGATCACGAATCTGCCGGCAGGCAGTGACGCCCGATCCATCGGGGAGATTCACGTCGAGGACGACCAGATCCGGCTGCAACTCTCCGGCAAGTTCAACTGCTCCTGCGGCGGTATCTGCCTCTCCGACGACTTCAATGTCCTCCTCGGCTTCGAGGAGGGCGCGCAAGCCACCGCGCACCAGCGCGTGGTCGTCGGCAAGCATGACGCGAACAGGCATGTCAACAGGGTAATGGGGTTGTCGTCTAAGACGTGAGTTTGTCGATGCCGCCAATCAGACCGGTTCGAATCTGGCGGTGAAGTGGCGTAGCCATGGAGCTTGCTCAACGATCCGGTATCCGCCGATCGATGATGCACGCTCGGCAACCGAAAGCACGACCTCTCCCACGTAGTCGATATGGCTCTGTGTATAGGTGCGACGGGGGATCGCCAGTCGGACCAGTTCCATCGTGGCGGGCGTCTCGCTGCCGTCCTCGTGCACCGTTCCGAACATGACCGAACCGATCTCGACTCCGCGTACCCCTCCGTCGCGATACAACTCGACGGCGAGTGCTTGCGCCGGGTATTCGGATGGCGGTACGTGGGGGAGGAAGGCCTTGGCGTCCAGATAGACGGCGTGGCCTCCGGCCGGGCGGACGATCGGCACGCCGGCCGCCGATACCTTCTCGGCGAGGTACTCGGTCGAGCGAATCCGGTAGCGAAGATACTCCTCGTCCAGCACCTCTTCCAGGCCGCGAGAGATAGCTTCGAGGTCGTATCCGGCCAATCCGCCATAGGTGGGAAAGCCCTCCGTCAGGATGAGCAGATTCCGACAGGCAGCAGCCACGGTCGGATCGTTCATGGCGAGGAATCCGCCGATATTCGCCAGGCCATCTTTCTTGGCGGACATCGTGCATCCATCCGCCAGTGCGAACATCTCGGCGACGATTTCCCTCGGCGTGTGGTCCTCATACCCGGGTTCGCGGAGCTTGACGAACCACGAGTTCTCAGCGAACCGACATGCATCGAGGAAGAAGGGAATCCCATGGCGATCACAAACCTCTCGCACTTCGCGCAGGTTGGCCATGGAAACGGGTTGCCCGCCGCCCGAGTTGTTCGTCACCGTCACCATCACGATCGGGATACGCTCAACGCCGACCTCTGAGATGGTTCTTTCGAGGGCGGCGATGTCCATGTTCCCTTTGAACGGATGTTCCGACCCAGGATCGCGGCCCTCAGCAATGACGAGGTCGCGGGCCTCTGCTCCCTGGTACTCAACGTTGGCCCGGGTCGTGTCGAAGTGGGTGTTGTTGGGCACGACATCACCGTCCTTGACCATCACCGAGAAGAGAATCCGTTCGGCTGCGCGGCCCTGGTGGGTGGGGATGATCTCCTTCAGTCCCGTTATCCCCTGGACGGTTTCGAGGAACCGGTAGAAGGACCGACTGCCCGCATACGATTCGTCCCCAACCATCATCCCGGCCCACTGCCTGGCCGACATCGCTCCGGTCCCAGAGTCAGTCAGTAGGTCGATGATCACTTTGTCGGCGTGTAGCCCGAAGAGGTTGAAACCGGCTCGGAGCAGAGCATCCTCTCGCTCTTCTGCGCTCGGTAGGTTGATCTGTTGGGTGCTGTGGATACGGAACGGTTCGATGATGGTGCGGTACGGCATTGACCTTCTTTCCCTCTGGGGAGAGTCTGCCACGATCGATTGGCCCTATCAGAGGTATCGTGGTGGTCGATGAACTTCGGACGAACCCTTCTCCCTCTGATACTCGCGATCGGCGCCCTGCTTGGAGTGACGGCCTCGCCGGTGTCGTCGCTGGAGCTTGGACCAGGTGGAACCTTCATCGATGATGACGGGCACCCCACGGAGCGCTACATCGAGGCTGCGGTTGCCGCCGGTTATCTCGATGGATGTGATGCGGCCGATCCCGAGAAGTTCTGTCCAAATTCCCGGGCGTCCTGGCGTGATGTTGAACTGGGCGTGTCCAGAGTCCTGGGCAAGGCGACCAGACTCAGTTGCTTTGGCGGGGTCTGTTCGGCCTTGATGGTCCCCGTGTCGGCAGTGGCCGGAATACTCGGAGTACCGCCACCGGGTTTGCCGGGAGTCCGTCGGGGTTCGATGCCAATCGACAGGGCTACACTCGCCGCTCTGCTTGTGACCGCCGGCCGAGTCGAGCTACCCAACGTGCCCGCGCGCCGGTCGTTCACGATGGCTGCCACGGGGGACATCCTTCCCCACACGCCGTTGATGGCTCAAGCTGCGCGCAATGATGGCGATGGTGGGTACGACTTCCTTCCGATGTTCGCCTCGATCGAGCCCATCATCTCGTCGGTTGACTTGGGGATCTGTCATCTCGAGACCCCCCTCTCAGCCGACAATTCAAATCTTTCCTCCTACCCGGTCTTCTATTCGCCCTACGAGGTAGCCGAGGCGGTGGTTTCCATTGGCTACGACGGTTGCTCGACAGCTTCCAACCATTCCTATGACAAACGGACTCCCGGAGTGCTGAGCACGCTGAACGTGATCGAGGAGGCCGGTCTCGGTCACGCCGGCACCACCGACGCCGAGGACGATCCTTCGTGGTGGTTCTACGAGGTTGAAGGGGTTGAGATTGCCCACCTGTCCTATACCTATGGGCTCAATGGATTCCGACTTCCTTCTGATCAACCGTGGCTCGTCGACTTGATCGATGAGGACAGCATCCTGGCCGATGCAGCTGAAGTGAGGTCACTGGGAGCCGAGTTCATTGCGGTGAGCCTGCATTGGGGCAATGAGTATCAGCATCGCCCGAACAGCTATCAGCGTGACATCGCCGAAACCCTGTTGGCTTCCGATGACGTCGACGTGATCATCGGGCATCACGCCCATGTTGTTCAGGCGGTTGAGGTGATCAACGACAAATACGTGTTGTACGGACTCGGCAATCTGGTCTCGAACCAGTTCTTCAGCCTGCCGACCCAGGATGGCGTGATCGCTTTGCTCGAGATACGGGAAACTGTCGATGGATTCGTCGTGTCGGGTATCGAATTCGTGCCGACTCAGGTTGAGCGCGGGACATACCGAATCATCCCGATACCCGATGAGCTGAATGCAGGTACATCTGAGGGCGTTCGCACCTCATTGGAGCAGTCTTGGAGTCGTACAACCGCGGCCCTATCGCTATTGGACGAGTCCATCGCAGAACTGGTCGTCCCAATTCGGTGACAAATGGCCCTGGACTCCGACCACCTTCATCTGGCATTTTGGAGGTGAAGCAGTATCCGCCGGAGAGAGGAGGTGAACCGTGGGGGACAATGACGCTCTGAGCGAGGCAGGTCGGCGGAGAGCCGTCTTGCTGGACGCAGCCGCCGGTCTGGAGTTTGCCATCGCCTCACCCGTCGGTAGAGGTACAACCTGGCGAGAGCACGTCGACGGTGAGCTTCACCGGTTGCGGGAAGCCCTCGCCGACCACACCAGGGCAGTGGAGGCCGACGACGGCCTCCTGGCCGACATCGTCCGGCAAGCACCCCGCTTGTCGAATCTCGTCGCCCTGATGAAGAAAGAGCATCACGGGATGGACGAGCGCATCGGGGAAATCATCCGGATGCTGGGCTCGATGCCACTCGATGACATCGACCGCGCCGCGGATGAGGTCCGCGACGTCACGCTTGAACTGCTCGGTCGGCTTTCTCGGCACCGGCAGAAAGGCGCCGACCTCGTATACCGGGCCTATGCCGTGGACATCGGAGGCGTCGGCTGAAGCTGAAGGCCGATAGCTGAGGACCTACGGCTTGGTCTAGTACCGATCGGGCACGAAGGTTTGATCGTCCATTGGGGGGCGAACGTACGAGAAGGTGTCGTCGCGGGGTGGCAGGTCGATTTGCTCCGGTGTCAGATCCTGATACGGGATCGAATCGAGCAGGTGGCTGATGCAGTTGAGCCGAGCGCGCTTCTTGTCGTCTGAATTGACGGAAAACCAGGGAGCTTGCTTGATGTCGGTGTGAGCGAACATCTCATCCTTCGCCTTCGAGTACTCGATCCATCGCCGCCTTGACTCGAGGTCCATCGGACTGAGTTTCCACCGCTTGGTACGGTCCTCGATTCGTGATTGGAAACGGCGTTCCTGCTCCTCATCGCTGACCGAGAACCAGTACTTGATGAGGATGATTCCGGAGCGAACGAGCATCCGCTCGAACTCAGGACAGGAACGGAGGAATTCGCGGTACTCGTCATCGGTACAGAAGCCCATCACACGCTCGACACCGGCCCGGTTGTACCAACTTCGGTCCAGCAAGACCATCTCACCCGCCGCGGGCAAGTGTTGGACGTAGCGCTGGAAATACCACTGGGTCTTCTCGCGCTCTGTCGGCGCCGGGAGCGCAACGACGCGGGCTACGCGGGGATTGAGGCGTTCTGTGATGCGCTTGATCACTCCGCCCTTGCCGGCAGCATCCCTGCCCTCGAAGATGACGACAACCTTGAGGCCCTCATTCTTGATCCATTCCTGGAGTTTGACGAG
>CBDTUP010000200.1:0-5475 GCA_965363685.1 uncultured bacterium
CCGAAGACTCCGAACAACTTCCAGGAAGTCCTCGAGCAAATCTGGTGGAGACTCGACACCGCCCTCGATCTGGAGATGATTCGCTGGTCGGCCATGCTCGGCGCACTCGAGGCTCTCGAATCCGGAACAACCGCCATCGTCGACCACCACGAGTCCCCCAACGCTATTGAAGGCAGCCTCAGCGTCATCGCAGAGGCTTGCGCAGAAGTCGGTGTACGGGTACTCACCACCTACGGAATCACCGACCGTCACGGTGCCGATGGCGCCAGGAGAGGGCTCGAAGAGAATGAGCGGTTCATTAAGGAGGGGGGCAACGGCCTGGTCGGGATCCATGCCTCGTTCACCTGCTCCGACGAGTCACTCCGCAACGCGGCGCATCTCGCCAGAGACCTTGGTGTAGGCGTGCACATTCATGTTGCAGAAGGTATCGGCGACAAAGACGCCCCGACCCGGCTCGCCGGATTGACGAGGGACGACTGGCTCCTCAGCCACTGCGTTCACCTTCCAACCGATCACCATCTCCACGGGACGATCCTGCACAATCCTCGTTCGAACCTGAACAATGCCGTCGGATATGCCGATCCGGCACGATTCTCCAATCCCGTAGCGCTCGGGACGGACGGGATCGGCGCCAACATGATCGAGTCCTTCCGACTGGCCTATGTGATGCAGCGCTCAGTCGACATAACGGCCGGCCCGGATTCGGCCTGGTCGTGGCTCGAAACCGGCTGGGATCTCATGCCGGAAGCCCGTAATGACCAGGTCACGTGGTCGTACGACCCGATGGATCCCTGGCACCTTGCCTTCACGCCGGGCGTCCGCCCTCTCGAGGTCAAAGTCGATGACGAAGTGGTATTCGCCGATGGAAGACCCACGAGAGTCGACGCCGACGAAGTCCGCGCCAAAGCCGCCGAACAAGCAGTCCGCCTCCACGCACGACTCTGAGAAGCAAGAAGGAGCCAACAGATGTCCGATCGATTCCATCCGATCTCGATGGAGCAACTGACCGACTGGGTCTTCGATGAACTCGAACAGAAGGACTCTCTCTTCGGCGTGCCCCGGTCGGCCTTCTTCACCCCGAAAGTCGATGATCGGTTCCGGTTGGACAAGTACGGCTACAACCTCGAGACCCCGTTTGGTGTCGCCGCCGGACCGCACACACAGATGGCACAGAACATCATCGTCTCGTGGCTGGTCGGCGCCAGGTTCATCGAACTCAAAACCGTCCAAACCCTCGACGAACTGGAGGTGAACAAGCCTTGCATCGACATCGAGGATGAGGGCTACAACGTCGAATGGTCACAGGAACTGAAGGTCTACGAGTCCTTCGACGAGTACCTGCGGGCGTGGGTTCTCATCCATGCCCTGCACCACAAGTTGGGGTTCCCCGGCGACCGTCCGGGGATGATCTTCAATATGAGCGTCGGCTACAACCTGGAAGGAATTCTGAAGCCGAACGTTCAGTGGTTCCTCGACACGATGCGAGATGCCTCGGACTACCTGGACTCCCACATCGACATAGTCGCCGCCCGTTATCCCGAGATCCGCGACATCGACGTTCCTACCGAGATCTCGAACACGATCACCCTCTCGACCATGCACGGTTGTCCCCCGGACGAGATCGAGCGCATAACCGAATACCTACTGCGAGAACGGGGGCTGCACACGTCGGTCAAATGCAACCCGACGCTGCTGGGCGCCGACCGGGTGCGCGGCATAGTCAACGACGACCTCGGCTTCGACGACGTCCCGGTCCCGGATGAGGCCTTCGGCCACGACCTCAAATACGTCGATGCCGTGCCGATGTTTCACAACCTGCGCCGGGTGGCGGCCGAGCGGAATCTCACGTTTGGTCTGAAACTGTCGAACACCCTCGAAGTCAACAACTGGCGAACTGTCTTCGAGGACGACGACATGATGTATCTGTCCGGTCGCCCGCTGCATGCCGTGACGGCCAACCTGGCGATGCGCATCTCGGAGGATTTCAGAGGCGACTTGTTGCTGTCGTTCGCCGGCGGTGCCGATGCGTTCAACGTGGCGGACCTGCTGAGGAGTGGGATGAAGACGGTAACCGTCTGCTCGGACCTGCTGAAGTCGGGCGGGTACCTGCGAATGCTCCAATACCTCGAACACTTGGAAAAGGCAATAGACGATCTGGGGGCCACCAGCCTGAGCGACTTCATCGCCAAATCGGCCTTGCGCGACGCCAACATCGACGAGTTCGCACCCCTACTCCGCTACTCGGCGCTCACCGACAGCGGCCTCAACCTCGATCTCGACGCCTGCCGCGGTTTGGCCGACGCTCTGCAATCCGAGTCCATCGACCGACCTGCCGAGGAAGTCGTCCGAGCATGGTCGGAAGACCTCGGGTTCGACGCGGGCAGGGCTGAAACCCTCGTGCAGCTCACCGGGAAGGTTCTCGCCCGACTGAACCTGCGCCACTACGCCGACTCTGTACGAACCGACTGGCGCTACCGCAAGCAATCTTTCCGCACCGACAGATCCAAGACGCCACGTGAACTCCACTACTTCGATTGCATCGAAGCTCCATGCCTCGACGAATGTCCGGTCGACCAGAAAGTACCTCAATACATGAACGCCGTCCGTGACGGCGACTTCCTGGAGGCGGTGCGTCTGACGAGAGAAGACAACCCGCTTCCGTCGATCCTCGGCCGGGTGTGTGACCATCTGTGCGAAAACACCTGCATCAGGACTCATTTCGATCAACCGCTGGCAATTCGCCACATGAAGCGGTTCATCATGGACCGAGAGGAGCAACCGGTCCTGTTCACCCGTAAACCGGGAACCGGCGACCGGGTCGCGATCATCGGCGCCGGTCCTGCCGGTCTGGCCGCCGCGCAAGAGCTCGCATATTCCGGGTTCAGCGTCACGATTTTCGAAGCCCATCCCTACGCCGGCGGCATGGTGGGAGGTGCCATCCCCGAGTACCGGTTGCCGCAGAGCGTCATCGACCAGGACATGGCCATTCTCGAATCACTCGGCGTCGAAATCCGCTACGGCCAGAAGGCCGGAGCCGACTTCACTCTCGCCGGCCTGCGTACGGACGGCTATCAGGCGATCTTTGTGGCCGTTGGTGCCCAACTGGCCAAACGTCTCGGACTCCCAGGCGAAGACGCCGAGGGGATCCTGGATGCCCTGTTGTACCTGCGAAGTGTCCGTGAAAACGATCCGGTCCCGATCGGCGAGCGTGTCGGAATCATCGGAGCGGGCGACACGGCCATGGACTGTGCGCGCTCGGCCTTGCGGACAGGGGCCGGCAAGGTTTCGATCATCTACCGGCGAACCATCGACCAGATGCCGGCCGACCGTGAAGAGATCCACGCCTGCCTTGAGGAAGGCATCGAAATCGTTGAACTCGCCAAGCCGGCTTCGTTGCACATCGAGGACGGCGCGCTGGCCGGGTTGGTATGCACCCGCACCCATTACACAGGTGAGCGGGATTCGTCGGGTCGGAAGATTCCTTTCGACGTCGAGGATTCACAATTCGAAATCCCACTCGACACGATGATCCTGGCCATCTCTCAGCACTCGGTACTCGACTTCTTCGACGAGGAACCACCCGAATTGACCTCCAAGGGCTATCTGATGGTCGATCCGATCACATACGAGACGTCGATCCCAGGGGTCTACGGCGGCGGTGATGTCGCAGCCGATGGACCATCGTCGATCGTGAAGGCTGCCGCGGACGGGAAAGCCGTCGCCGCGGCTATCACAGCCTCGTTGAATGGATCGTCCGAGCCCACCGGGCCGCCAGCCGTCGACCTACAGGAAATGATGGTGAAACGCTCCCGCCGGGAGTACCGCATGCCGCTCTCGCATACCCCGCTCAGCAAGCGGGACGGATTCGAAGAGACGGTCGTCGGCTTCACGCCCGAGGAGGCCATGGCCGAAGCAGCCCGGTGCCTCGACTGCCATCTCATCTGCTCGTTGTGTGTCGGGGTGTGCCCGAACATGGCATTGATGACCTACGAGGTGGATCCGATGCGGGTGGATCTCCCGGCACTGGTGGCCGGGGACGGTGCACTCATCGAAGGCGACACGAGCCCGTACCGGGCGGACCAACAGTTCCAGATCGCCGTCCTCACCGATTTCTGCAACGAGTGCGGCAACTGCACGACCGCCTGCCCGACTTCGGGCCGGCCGTACGTGGACAAACCACGCCTCTACCTGTATCGGACCGACTTCGAAGCCGAAACGGCCAATGCGTTCATGATCTTCGAGGACGGCGCCGTCGAAAGCCGTGTAGACGGCGAAACCCACCGGTTGAGACTGAACGGCGCCGTCGAATACACGGCCCCCGATTTCAGCGCCCGCCTCGAACCCGGGACGCTCCGCCTCTTGGAAGCCGAAATGGGGGTCGGCGTTTCCGACGGCGACACCTTCTCGCTCGAACCGGCGGCCGACATGTACGTGCTGCTGCGCGGATTGTCGGACTCGATGGCACACCTCCCGGTGGTGACGGAGGGCGCGGCAACGAAGCTGGGGCACCCCGGCTATCAGGACTGAGAACGGCGGGATGCGGGTCGGGCTCAGCCCGGTTCGGTCTCGTGACCGACGCAGAACTGGTTGTCCTCCGGGTCGGCGTAGACGTTCCAGGTGAACCCGGTGACCTCGTGAGAAGCCACGAACGACCCGCCGAGTTCCATGACACGGTCGGAGACCGCCTCGAGATCTGCGTGGTGGGCGTCGACGTGGAGCTTGTTCTTGCCCGGGGTCGGGTCCGGAACCTCCTGAAATGCCAGCGCGATTCCGACCTCGGCCGGGGGCTCCAACCAGATGAACCCGGGAAACTCGGTGGCAATTCGGGTATCGAGGAGATCTGCCCAGAACGCCGCCAGGCGGGCGGCGTCACGGCAATCGAAGACCACACTTCCCATACGCGGTGCGGACATGATCGAGCCTTTCTCGCGAGCGGTTCTCACCCTATCAACCCGGGGCCGTCGACCGGCATGCATCTTTCTGCCAATGGGCGCTCAAGGACCGGTCCGACGGTGCCGATATAGGAGGGGCAGAGCAGGCCTAAGGAGTGCAATCATGCGTAAACGTTCAATGGCAGTCATCCTGGCGATCCTCGCCTTCGGACTCGTCGCAGCTTCAGCGGCGACGATGACAGTGACGAGCACCGGCACCGTCGGTGCCGGTGTTGACGCGGTGGCGGCATGTGATACCGATGGAGTGGACGTGACCTACACCGTGAGCGGTCGCAACGTGACCGGTGTGATCGTCTCCGGAATCGCCACTACGTGCAATGGAAAGAACATCTCCGTAGCGCTGGCGGACGGGACCGGCACCGGACTGGGCTCGGCCAGCGACACCCTCCCCGGCGGGGCAACGGCCGACTTCAGCCACACGCTCGGTGGACTGTCAGTCGACGCCGAAGCCCTCGTGGAAGTTGCCGTCGTCATCAGCGGCTGACCTAACCGTCGATGGGGCGGGGGGGGAGCCACCCGCCCC
>CBDTUP010000201.1:0-5440 GCA_965363685.1 uncultured bacterium
AGATCTTGACCGAGACCCGCGACTGGAAGCGCCGATAGGGCAAAGGGGGTTCGGCGCGCTGGGAATCGGCATCAACTACGCCCCGATTGCCGACCTCAACACGAACCCGGCCAACCCCAGTCTGGGGATCCGCAGCTTCGGTGACCGTCCTGAGCGGGTTGGCGCACACGTGGCAGCGATGGTGTCGGGACTTCAGCAGGAAGGTGTGGCGGCAACGCTGAAGCACTTCCCCGGGAAGGGGGATGCACAGGTGGACAGCCATTTCGGGCTCCCCATCATCGAGCGAACTCGCGCGGACCTCGACAACCGGGAACTGATTCCATTTCGGGCCGGCCTCGAAGCCGGCGCGGCATTGGTGATGACCGGCCATTTCGCCATCCCGGGCCTGACAGAATCCGATGACCTGCCTTCCACCCTCTCGACCGCCGTCCTGACCGGGCTGCTCCGAACCGAGCTCGGCTTCGATGGCTCCATCATCACCGACGCCCTCGACATGGGCGCGATTTCACAGGGCGTTGGACAGACGATCGACGCCATCGCCGCAATCCGGGCCGGTGTGGACTTGCTACTCCTCAAAGACACCCTCGATGCACAGGGCCGCCTCGAGGCTGCTCTGGACCTGGCTTCCCGGCGAGGCGTCATATCCAGGAGCAGAATCGACGACGCTCTAGCGCGCAATCATCACCTGCGAACACTATTCGGGAAACCGGAGGTCATAGATCCGACGCTCGTTGGTTCGAGGGAACATCGCTTGCTGGCCGACCGTGTTGCCGCCCGCTCGATCACCCTGGTGCGAAACAGTGAGCAATTGCTGCCGCTCCGCCCAGCGACGGACCAACGGATAGCTGCGATCATGCCGGCTCCGAAGGATCTCACACCTGCCGACACCTCCTCCTATGAGCAACCCCACCTGGCGGACTCACTACGACGTCATCATCCACAGGTCGATGAATTCATTGTCTCCCATCCGCCGACCGACCTTGAAATAGCCGAGGTCTGCGGACGGGCCGGTGAGTACGAGGCCATCGTCGTTGGAACAATCTCGGCCTCAGTTGACGACGCTCAGACCCGACTGGTAGACGGATTGATCGGGACAGGAATCCCGCTGATAACAGTTGCCCTCCGGACTCCCTACGACCTCAACGCGTATCCGACTTCCTCGACCCACCTCTGTACGTACAGCATCCTGCAGCCCTCCATGATTGCCCTCGCCGACGTCATCTTCGGGAAGCGACCGACGGAAGGTCGCCTGCCGGTCTCCCTTTCGCCGGAGCTACCGGCCGGCTCCGGGCACCAAACCACCATCGAAAGCGTGTGAAGCAACATGGGAATGCACAACGAGATTCATCAGCAACCGGAAGTGTTCCGTCGGATTCTCGCGGACAATGTCGGGCCGATATCGGACGTCGTCGGAACGCTGAGACCAACAGACTTTAGCTATGTGGTCATCGCGGCCCGCGGTACCTCCGACAACGCCGCCAGGTACGCCAAGTACCTCTGGGGTTCCCACAATCGCCTCCCAGTCGCTCTTGCCGCTCCGTCTCTGTTCACCACCTATCAAAGCCCACCGGACCTCGGACACAGCCTGGTGGTTGGGATATCCCAATCGGGTGAATCCCCCGACCTGATCGAGGTGTTGGCCGAGGCCCGCCGCCAGGGACGCCCCACACTGGCCATAACCAACCGGCCTGAGTCTCCTCTCGCCGCCAATGCGGATCTCGTGGTCGACATCCAGGCGGGAGATGAGCATGCGGTGGCCGCCACCAAGACCTACACCGCACAACTGCTGGCGGTGGCGATGATCTCGGACGTCATGGATCGGGGAGCAATCTCCGACGAACTCTACGGAGCACCAGATCTGATGGCGGACGTCCTGCAAGCAGAACAACTGATAGCCGGCATCGCCAAGGACTTCGCCGACCTTCGATCGTGCGCGATCCTCGGTAGGGGCTACAACCACTCGACGGCATTTGAGTGGGCGCTCAAACTGCAAGAAGTCACCTACGCGCTCGCTCACCCATATTCAACGGCAGATTTCCGCCACGGCCCCATCGCGGTGGTCGAACCGGGTTTCTCGGTGATGGCTGCGGCACCAGATGGACCCCTCTTCGGCGACATGCTGGCACTCTTGGAAGATCTGTCGAAACAGCGCCATGCGCGGACGGTGACGATCTCCAACCGGGGCGAGGCTCTCGAGGCAAGCCGGTATGGAATCCCTCTTCCCGAGGCGACCCCTGAATGGATCTCCCCGATGCCGATCATCGCCGCCGCCCAGCTCTTCACCTATCACCTTGGCAGAATCAAGGGTCTCGACATCGAGCAACCCCGGGGGCTATCGAAAGTGACGAAAACGACCTGAGTCGAGGGGTGGACGGCCGCGTCGGGCTCCAGGTCAAAGAGAAAGTCGGGAATGTTCGACGGCGGTGCAACTTGGGGAGGCTGGGGACCACCGCCGTCGAACATTCCTCGAGGTCTCAGGCCGGGCGGTCACTCCCTACCTGCGGCATCACACCAGCAACCTCGATATCAACATACGACGGGCGGAGCAAAGGGCACTCCAACGGAACGTTAAGGGAGCGTTAAATGACCACGTCTACGGATGCCGCTGCGAGCAGAGGCTGCCCGCCGTCTGGCTTGAGATAACCCGCTCCAGCTACCATCGAGGGCCGCACAATCGTACCCAGGAGCACAGTGTCGACTGAACACCGCCTACCCCGCAGCGCTATTCCGCGCCGCTATCAACTCACTCTCGAGCCGAACATCCCGGCCGCAACCTTCGCTGGCTCTGCATCCATCACTGTTGACGTCCAGGAGCGCCTCGACTCGTTGACGTTGAATGCCATAGAGCTGACAATCGACAGGGCCGCCTTGACGGATTCGGCGGGCAACAGCCACACCTCGACGGTCGCCTACGACGAACCGAACGAACGCATTACCGTAGCTCCAGCCGGGCCGATCGAACCGGGTGAATGGACCCTCCAGCTCGATTTCCAAGGGACGTTGAACGATCAACTGCGGGGCTTCTACCGAAGCACATTCTCCGATGAGAACGGCGACGAAAGAGTCATCGCCACCACCCAGTTCGAAGCGGCGGATGCCAGAAGGGCGTTCCCGTGCTGGGACGAACCGGATTTCAAAGCCGTCTTCTCGGTCACCCTGATCGTGCCGGACGAACTGGCCGCCATCTCCAATATGGCCGAACTCGATCGCACCGCTCGCGGAGACGGAACATCGGTCGTACGCTTTGCCGACAGCCCAATCATGTCCACCTATCTGGTGGCGTTCATCGTCGGCCCACTCGAGATCACAGACCCGATCGACGTGGACGGTGTACCGCTCAGAGTCGCCTATCCGCCCGGCAAAGGCCATCTAACCGACTTCGCTTTGGATATCGGTGCCTACGCGCTTCGCTGGTTGACCGACTATTACGGAGTCCCGTATCCAGGCGACAAGGTCGACTTCATCGCCATCCCCGACTTTGCCTTCGGCGCGATGGAGAACCTGGGAGCGATCACCTACCGGGAGAATGCGGTCCTGATCGATCTCGAGACCACCGGCCAGCATGAGCAACGGCGTGTGGCCGATGTCATTGCACACGAACTCGCCCACATGTGGTTCGGCGATCTGGTGACAATGAAGTGGTGGGATGGAATCTGGCTCAACGAGGCCTTCGCCTCCTTCATGGAGATGAAGACGGTCGAATCGTTCCGTCCCGATTGGAAACGGTGGCAGGCGTTCGCAGTCGATCCAGGTGCCGAGCGTACCGACTCAATGGACATCGATGCCCTGAAAAGCACCAGGCCGGTTGAGTTCGAAGTTCGATCTCCGGACGAGGCAAACGAGATGTTCGACCCACTCACCTACGGCAAGGGTGCTGCCCTACTCCGGATGATCGAGCAATACCTAGGAGTGGAAGCTTTCCGTGCCGGAGTCGCCAACTATCTGAATATGCACGCATACGGCAACACCGAGACCGACGATCTCTGGCGCGGTCTGGACAGCGCGTCGGACGGCGGGGTCGGCGACATAATGAACACCTGGATTCTCCAAGGTGGCTATCCAGAGATCATCGTTGAGCGAGCGCCGGAAGGCATACGGGTGACGCAGCGCCAGTTCCGCTACGTCGAGGATCCCGCTGCAATGAACCTCTGGCAGGTCCCTCTGCAGATCCGCTTCGGGACCGGCGATACAGAGTCCACTCTGAAGCATCTACTCGTGGACGAAACGGAGATCATCCCCTTCGACGGTCCAGTCGATTGGGTCATCGTCAACGCAGGTGGACACGGTTTCTACCGGGTGCGCTACGAAGCCGGCCTGCTCAGCGCGCTTCACGCAAGGCTCACCGACCTGGCCCCACTGGAGCGATTCACACTGCTCGACGACACATGGGCATTTGCGGTCGAAGGATCGGTGCCGGTTGACGAGTTCGCCGACCTAGCCGCGGCGTTTCGTGACGAGACCGAACATGCGGTCTGGCAGATGCTTTCCACTCATCTGCTCGAACTCGGCAGGTATGTGCCGAACGACGAACGTTATGCGGCCTTCATCCGCGAGTTGGTCGGTCCGACGGTTGAGCGAATCGGCTGGGAACCCCGCGACGGCGAGGCTGATCTCACACGCAGGCTCCGCGGTCAGGTTCTCACGACCTACGGCCGACTGGGAAAGGACCCGGCCACAATCGCTCAGGCAAAGGATCTGTTCCATACAGTTGTCGCCGATCCAGGCGCGGTGGACGCCGAAGTGGCGCTGGCGGTGCTCGCCAACGGAGCCGCCAACGGCGGCCGGGACGAGTACGAGGCGGTGGCGAAAGCCTATGAGGCCAACACCAATCCACAGCAGCAGGTGCGATTGCTGCGCACATTGACCTACTTCCCCGATCTCGACCTCGCAGACAGGACCTTCGAGAAGACCCTGAAGGGAGACATCAGGAGCCAGGATGGAGGATGGGTGATTGCCGGCCTCATGGCCAACCAGTCGACTGCCGACCACATCTGGAATCGGGTATCCCGGGATTGGAAGCAACTCGTCGAACTACTGCCGCCGGCCACCCAGCGCTATCTCGTGCACAGTCTGCCGGCGATGGTCGAACCGGGCCTAGCGCGGCGGGTTCAGGCGTTCTTCGGAGAGACTGAGTTCCCTATCGCCGCCAAGTCCCTTTCCCAGAAACTCGAACTTCAGGAAGCGATGGTTGGACTCGGAGAACGCGAGCGGGAACGCCTAGTAATGTTCCTCGCCCAATGATCCAAAGGCGACTCTAGGTGGACAGCGGCATCATCAAGTGGATCGCCGACGAGGAGGTCCTGCAGGACCTGTTCTCGGATCTGTCCATTCTGGTTCTGCTGCTGATCATCGCCGTTTCGGTGGCGTTCTTGTCGAAGGGTGCGGACTGGATGATCGACGGAGTCGTTGACCTCGCTCAGAGGACCGGCCTCCCCAAGAT
>CBDTUP010000202.1:0-5438 GCA_965363685.1 uncultured bacterium
GCTGCCCGTTCGACGAAGAGAGGTATCTAGGCGAACTTCATGAGATCCTCGGCACTTATCTCTGAGAAGCCGCCATACCTGGCCATGGCGACGATACAACCGCACAGAATCTGGGTTACGTGCGGCGAGGACCTACGCCACCTGCTTTTACTGGCCTCTGATGTAGAAGCTTCTCCGAGGAAGGCCAAGTTGGACCCAGCAACGGTCCCGGTTGCCCTGACGGCGACGCAAGGGAGTCGTTGGAGCGCTGCGTCCAAACGTGGCCGACCGAGAATCCGACTTCGACCGCCTCTTCCGACATGACCGGGGTAGGTTCGGAAGCGTAGACAGTGGGCTAGGAGGAGTTCGATGAAACGACCAGCACGAAATCGCGTCGGCATCGTCTTGACGCTGGCGGTCTCGGTCCTGTTGTTGATTCCCGGCGCGGCCGTCTCTGCGCCGGGTGGCGACGCGGCGTTGACCGTGGCCGACGTTGAATTCCTGGGAGAGGTGACCATACCGACCGGTACTGTGTTCGCCGGCACCGAGATCGGTGGATTGTCGAGTATCACCTTCGATTCCGGCCGGAACGTCTATCACGTCGTTTCCGACGACCAGGGCAATCGACCGGCCGGTGATCCGGTCCGGTATTACAGCGTAGAGATTGACCTCACCAACGGCGCCCTCGAAGCCGATGGCGTCGCCTTTGTCGACGTCGCCACCCTCTACGAGGACAAGAAGACCACTTTTGCTCCTGGTGGCCTGGATCCGGAAGGATTCACGCTGGCACGTGAAGGCTTCTTCTACTTCTCTTCCGAGGGGAACACCTTTGCCGACCCGATCATCGATCCGTTCATCAGGCGTTACAACACGCAAGGGCGTATGACGGCTGACCTGCCGATACCCGCCAAGTATCTGCCCAACGGCGTGGATTGGGGTGTGCGCTTCAATCTTGGATTCGAAAGCCTCAACATCACGCCCGACGGCCGCAATCTGGTCACGGCTGGAGAAGCGGCGCTATTCCAAGATGGGCCGGCGGCGACCTTCACCAACGGGAGCCTTGCCAGGATCCTCGTGTTCGATATCGATCAAATGGAGCCGGTTGCCGAGTACGTGTATGAGGTGGCACCGTGGGCAGAGCCCAGTGCCATATTCGGCGTCAACGGGATAGTAGAGATCTTGCCCATCGACAACCTCGGAACGATGCTCGTCATGGAGCGTTCGTTCTCGGTTGGCGGAGTTCTCGGGCGTGGGACCGGCAATGTCGTGATAATCAACGAGGTTTCGACGGTCACGGCGACCGACGTCCTATACCTGGACGCGCTGTACGAATCCGGCACCCCGGTACCTGTTGATCCCGTCGACAAACGTCAGGTGTTTGCCTTCGACGATCTCGGTATCCCAATCGACAACATCGAAGGAATGACCTTCGGACCCGATCTCGCGGACGGTCGGAAAACACTTGTCATCGTCAGTGATAACAACTTCAGCGCAGGACAGTTCACGCAGTTCATCGTGTTGGCGTTGGACATAGAACCAGCAAGCTGAAACAGAGAGGGGCGGCAACCCGTCGCCCCTCTTCCCTACCGGTCTAGAACGAAGCCGCAGGCGTCACAGAAGCGGGCGGTGCTGGAGTGCACAGCCGATCCGCAGCCCTGACAGGAGGTTTCGCGCAGATTTCGAGCGGCGACCTCCGCCGAAACGATGCCCGTCGGTACCGCGATGACGCTGTACCCAACGATCATCAGCATCGCCGCTAGGACCTGGCCGGGGGCGGTTGACGGAGCGATGTCACCAAAGCCGACTGTGCTCATGGTCACTATGGACCAGTACACGCCCCGGAACATCGAATCGAACCCGTGCTCCGGGCCCTCGATCAAATACATGGTGGAGCCGACGATCACATTCAACAGGACGACGACTATCAGAAAAACAACTATCTTGCGGGAGCTTGATCGGATCGCCCTGACCAGATAGTTGGCTTCGCTCAGCCAATGCGCCATCTTGAATACCCGGAAGACTCGCAGAAGTCGTAGCGATCGGATTACGAGCAGCGACTGTGCTCCGGGGATGAAGAGGCTCACATATACCGGCAAGATCGCCAGCAGGTCGATGACTCCGAAGAAGCTACGTGCGTAGCGGGCGGGTCGTTCTACGGTGACGAGTCGGGCGACGTACTCAATTGTGAAGAGAATTGTGACTATCCACTCCAACACCAGCAGCTGAGTGGCATAGCGCTCGTTGAACTCGTCGACGCTTTCGAGCATCACCAGGAGGACGCTGAAGACGATCACGATCAGCAACGCAATATCGAACGCCTTGGCCGCCGGCGTATCGTGTTCAAAGATCACATAACGAATCCGCTCACGCCGATCCGTTTGGGACATTCTCATGGCGCCAGCGTAGGCCGGATAGCGTAGACGCTCCGGGATTGTCGATTCGACGCCTCTTGTCCTGTCGGACAGGAAGTTAGGCCGACCGTTTGCAGAGCCACGGCGGGCTGTCGATCATGGCGGTGTGGAGGAACTCCTCGACCGTTATCTCGATACCTTCGAATCGATGTGTGGTGCCAAGAGGTGGTATCAAAGCCCGACGGCTCTGAGATTCGCTGCTCTTCACCTTGCCGTCGCCGGGATAGATTTCTCGGCCGAAGGAACTCGAGCGATGACCGACGGCCTTTTGCAGTGTTTCGACCGAATCGACCCTCTGCGCTCCTACGCCGTTCCGATGGCAGGCCTCGCAGCCGCCCGGGAAGTCTCTACCGCGGAATCTGTTCGACTTGTCATCGAAATACTGGACGCGTTCACCTCGGCTCAGAGGCCGCTTGGTAGGACCGATAGGGCACGAGCACTTCCACTTCTGGTCTACTCTCGACCCCGCGGCGGTTTCGCGGAAGCCGTTGAACGGCTCGGTCGGGCGCACCAGGCGTGGAACCTTCGCCACCGTTGGATGACAACCGGCAGGCACTATTCGTTCGCCGCGATAGCGGCGGCAGATGGCATAGACCCGGAGTCGAATGCAACGGTCGCGGAGGACATTCACGACCGCCTCAACGATGCCGGGTACTGGCACGAATGGGATGCCTCGATTCTGCTGTCATTCCACCCGGGTGGAGCTGAGCTAGCTACAACACGCTACAGAGAGGCCGTGGAGGGATTCACCGGTGGATCCCGCAAACCACCGCCCGTCGCCCGAGACGATCTGGCGCTGGTAGCGCTGGCCGATGGTGATGCTCGTGATGCCGGAACGAAACTCGCCGAGCACGAAGGCCGGTTCCTTCGTTTGCGTCCCGGACCCTCCCGGCAGGTGTCGCTTGCATTGGCGGCGGCCCTGGTGTTGAGATCGGAGATCTCACCTGACGGATGGCAGTGGAATGCGCTCCATGGATTCGGCATGTACGCCTATGCGGAAGCACTGCGGGAAGAGGCAACTGACTGAGACTTGCCCATGCCGGTGGCTCGGATCCGCATATTCGGACGGGCGTTTACCATCTCTCAAATGGATCTGTATGAAACCCTTCTGATAGCTCACGTCTTGGGCGTGATCGTATGGCTTGGCGGAACACTCACCATGCTGATGTTGTGGCGTCGAACAGTGGCTGTGGGAGACCATCGGGCGATTGTCGCCCAGGCAGACGCCGGTCGATGGTTCGAACTGCGGTTGGCGTTGCCCGCGTCTGCGATCGTGCTCCTTGCCGGAGGTTGGCTGATGACTGAGGGCAACTGGGGCATGGATCAAGGATGGCTCCATTTCGGTATGGCCGGCGTGTTTCTGGCATCGGCAGTCGCTTTGCTCGGAACTGTGCGTTCGCAGAAGCGAATCTCTACAGAAGGGGTTTCAGCACGTTTGACGAGTCTGGTCACCTGGGGGATGGTCATCACGCTCGGGATAACTGCGGTCGCGCTGTGGGCGATGATTGTAAAACCGTGGAGCTGAGTGGACCGGCCTATGACCAGCAATGAAGACCGTACTGCGGCTATCGCGTTGAGCCGGCGGATTCTGGCTCTGGCCAGGCAACATGACCATGCCGCGTTGCTGGCAATCGATTCGGACCCCGAAACGGGCAGGCTGCTGGGGTCGAGTGACGAGGAACTCGCCAAGGCCGCCTCAGTCCATCTGCGAGGTGCCCGGGCATGGCGCCGCAAGAAGGAGGACGCGAACCTTCGCCGCCTCGAGGAAGCCCGGACGGCGATAGACGGGTTCGACATTGCGAGGGCAAAATCGCTACTTCTCAGAATCGAAGACGACTACCTGACACCCGAGAGTTCATCGCTCAGGGACGGCGTTCTATTGGATCTCGAAGCACGCTCGATGGAGAGCGAGTCTCTCCAGGCGAGTGCCGATCAGATCATCGTCGAGCACCTGCCCAGATGGAAACGATGGCTGAGACGCCGCCACTAGCGGCGTCCGCCGGAGCCCGGGTTTCCGATCCCTTTGACGCCGTGCGGCCGGTAGGGCGCTTCGAGTGTCTCTAGTTCGGCGTCGCTCAACCTGATACCAACGGCCGCTGCAGCATCGTCGAGGTGTTCGAGTTTCGTCGCTCCGACTATCGGTGAAGTAACCGCTGGATTGGCAAGGAGCCAGGCGATGGCGATCTGGGCTGGTTTGACACCCCGATCTTCGGCGACCGATCGAACCGCTTCGACGACATCCCAATCAGAGGGATCGCCGTACCAGATCTGATCGAGTTCGTCGGTGGCTGATCGTGCGGTCGAGTCGTCCCCCAAGCGGGTCCGGGTTCCGGCGAGCATACCTCTCGCCAGCGGCGACCATGGCATGACGCCCAGGCCTTCCTCAGCGCAGAGCGGGAGCATTTCCCGCTCCTCTTCCCTGTAGATCAGGTTGTAGTGATTCTGCATAGATACAAACTTCGCCCAACCATGACGCTCTGAGACCGACAGCGCCCGCATCAGTTCGTAGGCGTACATCGAACTCGCCCCTATGTATCGCACCTTGCCATCGCGAACGAGTTGATCGAGGGCAGACAGGGTCTCTTCGATCGGGGTATCGCGATCCAGGCGATGAATCTGATAGAGATCGATGGTATCCACACCCAGGCGCCGCAGGCTCGCTTCGGCTGCCTGTTGAATGTGCTTTCTCGAGAGACCGCCACGGTTGGGCCCATCCGTGTGCGGGAAGTAGACCTTGGTGGCAATGACGACCTCGTCCAGATCAGCGAACTCCTTCAACCAGCGTCCGGCAACTTCTTCCCCAACGCCGGCCGAATACATGTCGGCCGTATCGAAAACGTTGATGCCCAGTTCTACCGCCTTCTCAAAGAACGGTCGGGATGCTTCAGAATCAAGGATCCAAGGCCTCCATTCGGGCGATCCGTAACTCATACAACCGAGGGTTATGCGCGATACCTGTAGACCTGATGTTCCGAGCCTCGTGTATTCCATCGCCGGAGATTACCTGTTGGGAGTGAGGCTCACTCCCCCGCCAGCAAGACCTCGGGA
>CBDTUP010000203.1:0-5368 GCA_965363685.1 uncultured bacterium
CCGAAGCTGAAATTGCCCAACATTTCGAAAAAGGAGAAGTGCCTGGTGGTGGCCCCGATGATGTCGATGTCCACAGTCCGCGCACACTTCTGGATCGAGACGGCGCGCTCGTACGAGGGAGTCTCTTCCCCGAGGAAGTACGGCTTGAAAGGAACCATCCCGGCATTGGTGAGTAGAAGGGTCGGGTCGATTGGAATCAATGAGGCCGAAGGGCGAGCGGTGTGGCCGCGCTCTTCGAAGAACTCCAGGAATGTTCTACGGATCTGATTGCTATTCATGGGGGCCGTAGGTTAGCCCTTGATCCGTTGCAGTCTCCTGCCATATACCGGAGGGGATGTGTTGGCCCGCTAGACGTCGCTCCGTCGTCGGTCGGGTCTGCCGAGACGCCTGTCCCAATCAGCCAAACGGTCGGCGATTTCTGCCTCCCTCCCCTGGGAACCCGGCTCGAAGAACACCGTTTCCTTCAAGGGATCCGGTAGGTACTGCTGCTCGACGATATGGCCGTCATAGTTGTGGGGATACCGGTAGCCGTCTCCATGGCCAAGCTGGGCAGCACCCTGATAATGGGCGTCCCGCAGATGCGGCGGTACCTGCGCTCCCGACGTGTCCTCAACTGCCTGCCGTGCCTTGCCCATAGCCTTGGTGATCGAGTTCGACTTGGGAGCAGTCGCCAGATATACCGCCGCCTCGCTCAAGGCGTACGAGGCTTCCGGCAATCCCACTACCTGGAGCGCCTGGAATGCGGCAACTGCCATCGAAAGGGCGGGAGGATCGGCCAGTCCCACATCTTCGGAAGCGAACACAATCATCCGCCGGGCGATGAACTCGGGATCCTCCCCGGCTCCGATCATCGTGTGCAACCAATAAAGAGCGGCGTCCGGATCCGAGCCCCGCATCGATTTGATGAAGGCGGAGATTATGTCGTAGTGCTGATCCCCCGATTTGTCGTAGCGGATGATTCTGCGCTGCAACGACTCCTCCACATCGCCAACCTCGATGGTTTCGGACCCTCGACCGGCCGCAACGTATCCGGCCATCTCCAGAGCATTGAGCGCCAGACGGGCGTCCCCTCCGGTGCGCTCGGCCAAAGCAGCAACCGCCTCGTCAGAAATCCCCACTCCGTCCGCGGCGATGCCGCGCTCCTCATCAGCTATCGCTCTCTCGATCAGGTTCCGGACATCGGCCGGCGTGAGTGCCTCCAGCCGAAACAAAGTGCATCTACTGATCAGCGGAGAGTTGACCTCGAAGAACGGGTTCTCGGTCGTGGCGCCGACCAGGACCACTGTGCCGTCTTCAACCCCCGGCAGCAATGCATCCTGTTGCGACTTGGTGAATCTATGGATCTCATCGAGGAAGAGGATCGTGCGGCGTTCGTCCGTCTCCAACCGCTGCCGAGCTGCCTGCAGAACGGACCGCACATCCTTCACCCCTGCCGACACTGCCGAGAGTTGCTCAAATGCAGCCGATGTCTCCGATGCGACCAGGCGAGCGAGGGTCGTCTTGCCCGTTCCCGGGGGCCCCCAGAGGATCATCGAAACCGGTCTCCCCTGCTCGACCATCGCACGAAACGCCGAACCTGCCACAAGGAGGTGGGTCTGCCCTACGACTTCGTCAAGCGTGGCCGGACGCATCCGGGCAGGGAGAGGAGCGACAGCCGAAAGACGCGCCTGCCTCTGTGGAGCGAAAAGGTCGTCCTGCACCAGCGCTACCCGCCGCCGCCGATCACTCCTGGTCCTCGCCGAGCAGCGCCGCCCGCACCTCTGGGCGAAGGTCGACTCCCAGTTCGATGAGTTGAAAATCGTCGACCTGGGTCGGTGACTGCGTGAGAGGATCCGTCCCCGTCTGGGTTTTGGGGAACGGAATAACGTCGCGAATGCTTTGCTCACCCTGAAGTATCGCCAGGAGCCGGTCGATGCCGACCGCGAATCCGGCATGAGGCGGCGTTCCGTAACGAAGGGCCTTGATGAACCATCCGAATCGGCTCTCAGCCTCCTGATCGGAGATTCCCAGCACCTCAAAGACCTGCTTTTGAATCTCCGGATCGTGGATCCTAACGCTGCCAGATCCCAGCTCGCTTCCATTCAGCACGAGGTCGTACGCCTTGGATACAGCTTCCTTCGGGTTGTCGCGCATCTCGTCCACGCTCACGGGGGAAGTGAATGGATGATGGGCGGGTACGAGGTCGCCTCCTTCGGTTTCCGCGAAGACAGGGAAGTCGACCACCCACAGGAAGCTGAGTTCATCGTGGCCATCGGGACGTCCTAGTTCGAGCCGGAGCTGGCCGAGGACGTTGCCAACAACCTTGGGCCCGTCCGCAGCTAGAAGCAACACGTCACCGGGGGCCGCTGCGAGACTCTGCTTCACGGCGGCTTTCTCATCATCGGTCAGGAACTTGGCCACTGGTGATCGCAGTGATCCATCCTCCTCCACAACGAGCCAAATCAAACCCTTGGCTCCAAGCTGCTGAGCCCGATCGACAAGTGAATCGAGCCCAGACCTGGACAATCCCAATCCGCCGGCGTTGATACCCCTGACCACACCACCGGACCCGAGAGCGCCGCTGAAGGCACGAAACTCACTCGAGCTGAATACGCCGCCGAGATCTATGATCTCCATCTCAAATCGCAGGTCCGGTTTGTCTGTTCCGTACCGCGCCATCGACTCTTCGTAGGTGAGGCGAGGGAACGGGCGCGGAATCGTCAGACCCCTCGCTTGCGAAACGACCGACACGATGACCTGTTCCAGGGTATCGAGGACATCGTCCTGACCCCAGAATGCCCCTTCGATGTCCAGTTGGGTGAATTCGAGTTGCCGGTCACTTCGAAAGTCCTCATCGCGATAACACCGGGCTATCTGGTAGTACCGGTCGACGCCACCGACCATCAGCAGCTGTTTGAAGAGTTGTGGAGACTGTGGCAGCGCATAGAAGGACCCCTTGCTGAGCCGGCTCGGTACCAGCATGTCGCGCGCACCTTCCGGCGTCGAACGAATCAGCGTTGGCGTCTCTATCTCGAGAAACCCCAGTTCATCGAGGGTCTCCCGCATCGCATGCACGGCCTTGGATCGCGCCCGCAAGTTCGCAGCCATCCGCGGCCGCCGCAGATCGAGGTACCTGTATTGAAGGCGGATTCGCTCGTCTACATCTATCCGGTCGTTGATCATGAACGGCAACGTGTCGGCGGCGCTGAGAACCGTGATCTCTGATGCCACCACTTCTACCTCGCCCGTCTCCATCTCCGGGTTGACCGTGCCTTCCGGACGTGCGCGCACCGCGCCGGCGACGGACACCGTGAACTCCATCTTCAGGTCACCGGCGTCCGGCAGTTGAGCGGGATCGACGACGACCTGCACGAGACCGGAGGTGTCGCGAAGATCGAAAAAGATGACGCCGCCGTGATCACGCCTGCGGTCGACCCATCCGGCCAACCGGACTAGATCATCGATGCGATCTGACGTGATTGACCCTGCGTAGTCGGTTCTCAGCTTTGCTTCCTCGCCCATGCGGCGACCTCCTGGACTCTTACGTCCTCTTGTGTGCTTGTGGTCAAATCTCTTACGGTTACCCGACCGTCTTCCCACTCGTCGCCCACGATGGCCACAGCATGTGCCCCACGGCGGTTGGCGTTGCGAAACTGAGCCTTCACCGATCTCTGCTCCGGAGCCATATCGACCCGCAGTCCGTCCTTTCGCAGGTCGGATACGAACCCGGCGGCCATCTCTCGTCTGTCTGGGTCGGCAACAATCACGTACAAATCGAGGGGAATGGCCTCCGTACCGTCACGACCGGCCGCCAATAGAATCCGGTCGATTCCCATAGCCAGCCCGACACCAGGAGTTGACGGTCCTCCAAGGGTCTCGGCCAGGCCGTCGTAGCGTCCGCCACCACCGACGGCATTCTGAGCAGCATCGAAACCCGTGGCAATGTACTCAAAGGCCGTGCGGGTGTAGTAGTCGAGGCCCCGAACGAGGTTGGGCTCGAGACGGTACGGAACGTCCACAGCTTGGAGCCGAGATCGCACCGCCGCGAAATGTGCTTGGCACTCATCGCAGAGGAAGTCGACCGGCTTCGGAGCATCGACGAGTTTGGGTGCACACACTTTGCAGTCGAGCACCCGGAGCGGATTGAGGAGGAGAGTCGCGCGACTCTCCTCACACAGTTCCTCGCTCCTTCGTTCCAGGTAATCGGACAAGACCTCTAGATAGGCGGGCCGGCAGGCGCTATCGCCGATGGAGTTGATCGCCACCTCGACCTCATCGAACCCAATCTCCTCCAGGAATCGGTATCCGACCTCAATGACTTCCGCATCGGCATCGGGAGAGGTC
Organism: uncultured bacterium; assembly: GCA_965363685.1. GTDB lineage: Bacteria > Actinomycetota > Acidimicrobiia > Spongiisociales > JAHEDJ01 > JAHEDJ01. Next base: position 4,324 of record CBDTUP010000203.1, read on the forward strand.
GTACCGAGGTATTCAACCCCGGTCTGATAGAACTGACGGCGCCGACCGGCCTGGGGTCGTTCGTAGCGAAACATGGGACCCGAATAGGCCAGCTTGGCCTCACCCTGAATCCCCGAACCGAGGTAGGCGCGCACAACAGAGGCCGTCCCTTCCGGTCGGAGAGTCAGTGAGCGACGGCCTTTGTCCTCAAACGTGTACATCTGCTTCTGGACGACTTCACTCGACTCCCCTACACCGCGTTCGAAGACGTCGGTGGACTCGAATATCGGACCCATGACGAGGTCGTAGCCGAACCGTTCTGCCAACCGTTCCCAGATGATGAGGGTTTGGCGCCAGGCGCGCGAGGCAGGCGGGAAGATATCGTCGGTGCCTTTCGGCGGATTGAAGTTCATGGGATCAGCTCTGCAGGAAGGGGTTCAAACGGCGCTCGCGGGCAAGGGTAGTCGCCGGTCCATGGCCCGGATGCACGATTACTTCATCATCCAACGGCAGGATTTTGTCGGCCATGCTCCGCATCAGCGTGTCGTAGTCGCCTCCCGGCAGATCCGTGCGTCCGATGGAGCCGGCGAAGAGCTGATCGCCAGAGAACAGGAGACCTTCCTCTACCACCAGAAAGCAGCAGTGTCCGGGCGTGTGTCCGGGCGTGTGCAAGACGTCGAGACTCAATCCCGCGAGGTCGAGGGTTTGCCCGTCACTCAAATCAAGTCTCTTCTCCGGGGGCGCGAAGTCGCCTCCAGGAGCTATCCCAAACAGCATCCTCAATTGCTGTTCCGGGTGCAGAGTCAGAAAGTCGTCGTCGGGATGCACGAACACGGCCATCTCGCCCGTTCGCGCCACCGAACCGGCCCCACCCATGTGGTCAATGTGTCCGTGCGTCAACAGCAGAGCGGCCGGGTAGAGATCGTTGTCGGCCAGCAACGACCCGATACCTTCAGGGTCCGGCGGAGCATCGATGACGACCGCCGGACCTCCTTGTTCCAATGCGAGCACGTAGGTGTTTGTCTCTGCCAGCCAGAGAGAGCGTGATTCAAGAATCATCGAGAAG
>CBDTUP010000204.1:0-5296 GCA_965363685.1 uncultured bacterium
AGCTGTTCGCCTTCATCAGGGACCTGAAGGAGAACAACGACCGCGATTGGTTCAAGGCGCATCAGGACCTGTTCGAGGAGCATGTCCGGGAGCCGGCCCTGCGGTTCATCGAGGACTTCTCGGAGCCGCTCCTGAAGGTGTCCGAGCACTTCACCGCCGACGCTCGCAAGGTGGGGGGCTCGCTGTTCAGGATCCAACGCGATACACGCTTCTCCAAGGACAAGACCCCCTACAAACCCAATACCGGGATGCAGTTCCGTCACAAAATGGCCAAGGACGCGCACGCCCCGGGCTTCTATCTGCACCTCCAGCCGGGCGAGTGTTTCATGGGCGTCGGACTCTGGCGGCCGGAGACCAAGATCGCTTATCGGATTAGAGAGCGGATCGACGGAGAACCGGCGCTCTGGAAGCGAGCGACCCGCGAGAAGCGGTTCACAGATGTGTTCCACCTGGGAGGCGATTCACTCGTCCGGCCGCCACGCGGTTTCGATGACGACCACCCGTTGATCGAGGACCTCAAACGCAAGGATTTCATAGCGTCTACCCGCCTCACGCAGAAGCAGATCACCTCGGACTCCTTCATGAAGGATTTCACCGACTACAGCAAGCGTGGAGCTCAATTCATGAAGTTCTTGTGCGATGCAGTGGGGGTCGAGTTCTAGTAGTCGGGGACGGCCTCCACACCGCCCCCGACCCTTCTCACGTCAGCCGGCCAGGCAGACGGAGAAGCCCCTGTGGGACCCGGGCTTGTGCCCATCATTCCCGAGCATGCCTTCCTTGGCCATGGCTGAGATGTGATGCTGGGCGTATTCGTGGCCCGACGGCATTCCATCACCGTTGGTGTCATTGCACGGTGGTGCCACATGCGCGAACGCAGCTGGGATTGCCATGACAATCAGCACGGCGATTACGAGGACGAGAACGGCATAGCGTCTCATGTGTGTCTCCCTTCTTCCTTGGCAATCAATACGCAAGGAAGAGGAATTCAGTTCACGCCGTCGCTACTCCGCGTCGGCCAGCCAGACGGACGAACCGTCGAGTAGAAACAAACTGATTTCGTGAGCACGATCGAGCGCGTCACACAGTTGCTCGCGCCCCATGAATGTCTCCGACAACGAAACCTCGACCCGACCGACGATCGTCAGGCTCCGCTGCGCGGCATCCGTAACCGAAGCAAACGAATCAATGGCCGAAACCTCCAACGGAAGGTCTGTTGCTCCGATTCCGGCCAGGTCGGTGGCTAGGACAAGCAGGTCGGGAGGAAACGGAAGTGGCGGAAGGGCCCAGTTGAAGAACAGGGGGAGTTGATGCAAGTCCTCCGGCTCTGAGAACTCTTCCCCAAGGTCGGCCAGTTGATCCTCGAAGGCCATGACTACGCGGGGATCCACCTCGAGGGAGAGGTGCAGGTCCAGAGGTCCACCGCAAGCCTCTTCCGGGTGTAGGACCACTTCCCATGACTGGCGCATCGAATACGTCTCGACGAAGTGCCGTTCATCATGAACGTGGAAGTGATGATCGACCGCGTGATCCTTCAGATCCGCAATGAAACCCGGGATATCGACGGCGGCCAACGGAGTCCTTTCTTCTGCGCCCCCATAGGCTCGCAGATCGGGTGGCCTAACTCAATGGAGGCGCCACCCTTTCTGCCTTCTTGCGTCGAAGTCTTTCCAAACACGGGAACGGGCCGACGCAGGAACGGGGTGGTGGGGTCAGGGTGCGACCACCACCGGCGGACTGCTGGCGATCCAGGCTCCGGTTGCACCACAATCGTTCTCGACGTCCGTGAGCTCAGCGGAAACGAAACCACCACCCATCTCAATGGTGTCGCCTTCCGCTGCCAGCAGGTTGCCGTCGAAGTCATAGATCCGCAGCGGATCCAACTCGGCGGTGTACCCAAATGGCCACACGGGAAGCGTCCGGCCGCCGGTCCCCGGTTCGCCGTTGTTCGATTCCTCATCTCCTGGGAAGTACACGCAGCCGCGATCGGCATCGAACATGACCACGAAGCGGCCCAGGGCGGACATCCCGCCGCCCGCACGGGTCGACTGGGTGACCAGTTCGACATCGCCGGCGATGGCAGGTTGAGGATCCGGAAGGTCGGCTACCAGTCCGTTCAACACCTCGATGAAGGCATGCACAACCACGGCACCACCGAACTCGGTCTTCAATGCCATCCGGGCAGGTTCGTCGAGGAATTCCGAACTGACCTCCACCCGGTTGTTGATGATGTCGGTTGAGGTCGATTGCACTCCCAGGGCGCCGAAGTCGATGTGAGCATCGAGGTCCGATTGGATCTGGAGCAGCTGCTGCTCTGAGTACTGTGCTTGCCCGACCACGCACAACGCCATCTCACCGCTCACGGCCGCCTCGAGTTGAACTCGCAGATCGTCCACGGCATCACCAGTGAACCAGAGTGTCATCACCTGGTTGGATGAATCCCACCACATGCCGGCCAGCCGATCTCGCGATCCAGCAACCTCACGGTCCACGGCTTCGAAAGCTCCATCTGGAGGATTCCCGAGGCCGGTCGCAGACAACCCGCATGGATTGGTGAAGTCGGTTTCCGCAGGCACGACCTCGTCCCACTCCTCAACCGAGATGTTGCGCCCGTCGTATAGACCGATCAAGCGCACCATATTCGAGGGATCGTCCAGCGACGGCGCACCGCCAAGCAGCAAGACACCAGGACACGGACCGCCGGTATCGGGACACACCTCGGCGATCCCATCTTGGCCAGGGCTGAGGAACCCTGTGATGGCAACCCGTACACCATCGGTATTGGCAACATCCAGGACGGGGGCGGTCGACGCCGGAGCGACTGGAATCACAGTGGTGGTCGCTGCCTCGCCTTCCAGCGGCAAAGGTTCGGACGCGCAGGCGGCCAGAAGGATCAGCAGCACAAGCAGGACAAAAGTGAATCGCGGTTTCATGATGTTGAGACGCACCGCGACTGATACTGGTTCCCTCAGAGGCGGGTCGTTTCCTTCGCAGGAGTGACGGCAACCCCACCCATCACAGTTTGGGCCTCAATAATCAGATGTGGAGCATCCTCGGGAACGTCCAGTTTGCGGGCGCTGTTGGCGTGGCCGCCCATGAACGCCCACCCTTTCAGCTCGACATTCCAGTCCCGTGGTACGCGAATCTCTGCTCCACCCATCACCGTCACGAATCTGAGATGGGCGCCGGCGGGGTCGAGGGTGGCATGACTCAGATCCATCTCCATACCGCCCATGCCGGTTATCACCGTCCCGGATCGCAAGGCGTCGGCTTTGCTCACCCAGTTGCGGCCGCCGGTCATCGTCACGACCTGAAAGACATCACTGTCCTCATCACCTACTTCTGGGATCAGCTGTTTGGCAATCTGGGCAATCACCAACGCAACTACGTCGAACAAGACGGCCCATTTCACGAACTTCCAAAATGCGCTTCTCATACGGTCACCTCAAGACCCAGTCTGTCAGATTGCGCGTTAGGTCGTTAATCGACCTCGAACCGGGTTCCGATAGCAGTGGGCGGATCGCTGGACAAGATTCCGCGCAATGCCGGGTAGCGGTCGGTCAGATTACGTACTCGATCGCTGTATACGAGCACCAGCGTGAAGATCATGATCGGGAAGGGCAGGATCCCCAGCACCTGGGTGAGGTCTGGGAAGACCGGCTGCAGTTTGATCGCCGTGATCTGAAGGGCACCGAACAGGTAGACCCCAAATGCCGCTCGATACGGGTGCCAGCCACCGAATATCACGATTGCCAGCGCGATCCACCCGAATCCGACGACGTGGTTCTCCGACCAACCGATCTTGGCGCCCAGCGAGTAGGCAGCTCCGCCGATTCCCACCAAAGCTCCACCGAGTCCGGCATACAGGTAGCGAAGGCGGTTCACGTCTATTCCGCGGGCGTGGGCACCTTCCGGTCGCTCCCCAACCGCCTGGAGCTTCATGCCTCTCCTGGTTCTGAACATGAACCACCAGGTCGCGAATATCAGCGCGATGCTCAGATACACAACGAGATCATGATCGAACAGAACCGCTCCCACGAACGGGATATCTTCGAGCAGCGGGATTGGACGGTGCGTGACGGTCGGCCCTGGGGTGCGCACGTAGCCGTCTCCGAAGAATCGGCTCAGCTCGGTAGTCAACAGGAAGAGGACGAATCCGACGGCTACTTGATTGAGGCGCAAGGCGATGCTCGACCAGGCAACCAGCAGCGCGGCGAGCGCCGAGACGATCGCCGCAAACAGGAACCCGAGGATTACCGACCCCGTCTCATATGCGCCGGCAAACCCGACCATTGCGGAAAGCATCAAGGTGCCGTCAAGTGACAGGTTGATGATGCCGGCTTTCTCGGTGATCGTTTCGCCGATCACCGCGAAGATCAGCGGAGTGGAGATGGCGACGATGGTGGCGAGTGTGGCATCCATTAGCGCGCCTCTCCCGGCACTATCGGTTCAGGCGGACCTCCGATTTCTACCGCCAGCTTGCTGCGGCGTGCCTGCCATCCCTGGGCCAGTACTACGAAGAGAACCAGCGCACCCTGCAACACACCGCCCACCGATGAATCGAGGCCGAGCTTGAGGGGCAGGAGGGTGCTGCCGACTGCGAGGACTGCAAACACGAAAGCGATGGGAGCAATCCATCTGGCCGCATAACCCGCCAGCATTGCCACGAGGATGGCCAGGAATCCGTAGCCACCGGACGGCTGCGGTATCAGCTTGTGGTGGAACCCGGTTACCTGAAGGGCCCCGGCGAGACCGGCGAGCGCCCCGCCGAGCCCGAACGCCGCCAACATATATCGACCGGTTGGAACGCCGAGGATGAACGCACTTCGCATGTTCGAACCGACCGCCTTCAGACGCAGACCAAACTGCGTGCCTTTCAGAAGGTAGTAGACGAAGACGACCGAGGCGGCGGCAACGACCACCGCTACCAACGAGACCCGATTCCCTCCGATGGTCGGGAGCCATGCCTCACGCGGGAATGGATCGGTCCCGCTCGCCGAGGCGATGCCCTCACGCTGCCACGGGCCGAAGACGAGGTAGATCGCCAGACCTTGCGCCACGAAGAACAATCCGAGACCACCGAAGATCTCATTGACCTTGCCGTAGGTGCGCAGCAACCCGGCAAGGATCGCCCAGATCCCGCCTCCGATGAAGCCGGCCAGCAGCGACACGATCACGATGAGCCAGGTCGGACCGGACAATTCTCTGGCAATGAGTGAGGCTGCGATCGCACCGGCCACGATCTGTCCTTCGACTCCGATATTCCAGAGCCCGGCGGCAAAGGTGATCAGCAGACCTG
>CBDTUP010000205.1:0-5291 GCA_965363685.1 uncultured bacterium
CGCGCAAGAGGTTCTCGACTTCGATATAGGTAGGGAAGTAAAACTCGCCCACCTCGACAAAGTTGTCAAAGACGATGTGCCGGACAGCCTCGTCGCGCTGGTCGTAGTAGAGGTAATCCACAGGCGCGAGCGTTTCCTCGTCGGCCGATGGCTCCTCTGCAGGTGGAGGGTCATCTCCGGGCGGCTCTTCAGCCGGCGGCTCCTCCGCAGGCGGAGGGTCATCTCCGGGCGGTTCCTCGGTTGGCGGCGGGTCCTCGCCGGTTGGATCCTCGGCGGGCGACTCGTCACCCACTTCCTCATCCGGGACCTCCGGGCCATACAACTCCGGGAAGAGATCCTCTAGCGTGACCGGCTCGCACATCGGCAGATCTGCGGCATCCTCAGCAGGAGAATCTTGCGCGACGACGGGACTCGTCGAGGCAACGAGCACGCAGACAGCCATAACGAATCCCCAGCCGATCCGCCTCATGCAGGAAACACTACCTGGTTTTTCCGGTCGGCGACTAGGGAACTACCCACCACTCGTGTACGTTGAAGGGTCATGCGAATGCGAATAACGGTTCTGTCTCTCGTTGGATTGGTTGCGATTGCTGCCTGCAGCGGTGGAGACGACGACACCACGACCCTCCCGGAGGATCTGTCAACGACTCAGACGAGCGCGGTGGCGGCAGGTGGCGGGTCCGGTGATGCAGGTGACGACTCGACCACCGATTCCACGCCAATCGAGGAAACCACAACCACGACCGCCGGCCCGATGCTGCCGTCCTACGACATTGCGCATCGCAGTCCCGGCGATAACGGTGACCTGCTGGTGATCGTTCTGGAGGCGGCCGGCGACGGGATATCAGACCACGACCTCGAACAGGTGATCCTCGACGTGGTCGACACCTTCGGTCCTGTAGCTGAAGCACACATCATCGATGATCCTGCAGTGCTCGAACTGGTTCTCGCCGACCCTGCAGACCTGACCGATGAGGAGCAGGCCCAACTGGATTCGCACTACCTCCTCCGCCTGATCGATGGAACCTCGGTTTCGTTCCAGGGTCCCTTCGAGGACGTTCCGGGCTACGAGATCGGCTCCTAACTAGTGACTAGTAACTAGTAACTCGTTCCGGCCTTTTCCTCAAACGACTCCCGTTCCTGCCGATAAGTACACAGGCCATCGATTGGGATGCACTGGATATTCGAGTGATGCTCGTCGACGGCGACGCGACCGCTCGCGCGGCCACAGCAAGTGTGCTGGTCGGCTCAGGTCTCGACGTCGTTGTGGAAGCCTCCACAGGAGAGGAGGCCATTCAACGCGCCCGGGTCATGTCGCCGACGGTGGCCGTCATCGATGTCTCGCTGACCGGGATGGGCGCGGTCACCGCTGCTCGGCGCCTGCGTGACTTGTCGACCCATCGGCTCGAAATCGTCGCCATTGCTTCGTTCGGTGACGTCGCCAGACTTGGAGAAATGGTATCCACCGGCACCGCCGCCTATGTGGTGAAGGGCAAACCCGCAGATCTGATCGGCGCCATCAGGGCCGTAGCCAGCGGATCGGGCCTCCTTTCGGCTGAGGCCAGTCGTCCGGTGCTCGAAGAGATCAGCAGGCTGTACGAGCGAGAGCGCGAACGCAACGAGGAATTGGAGCAGTCCGTCACGCAGCTCCAGGCACTCTCGGTCACCGACTGGCTGACCGGCCTCAAGAACCATGGATACTTCTTTGATCGGCTGGGCGAGGAGCTCGAGCGCGCCCGCCGGTACGACCGGCCGCTGGCAGTGGTGATGGCCGATATCGATGATTTCAAAGCGATCAACGACAATTACGGTCACAGTACGGGTGACGCCGTTCTGCGAGCCATGGGTGAAGCCTTCCGCAGGCAGATTCGTGAAGTCGACATTGCCTGTCGGGTCGGTGGTGAGGAATTCGGCATCATCATGCCGGAGACGGACGCCGACGGCGCCATCCAGGCTGCGGAACGTATTCGTCTTGCAGTCGCGGATCAACCGATGCCGGGGGTTGGACAGGTCACCATCAGCCTCGGGGTCTCGGTGTTCCCGCGCGATGCCCAGACCTCGAAGGACATCGTTGAGGCGGCCGACCGGGCCCTCTACTCGGCCAAACGCGCAGGGAAGAACTGCACCAAGCTCGCCGGAGGCGCACCGGCCTTTGCCGGAGCCGGCCGCGCTTTCACCTCCATGACGCCCGTAGTCGGCACACTGCTCGCAGCATTGAGAATGCGCAGCCCCTGGCTGGCCGACCATTCGGTGCGTGTTGCCGAGCTTTCTACCCAGATCGGCACCATCCTCGAACTGAAGGTGTTTGAACTGGAGCGGCTACGGCTCACAGGGTTGCTTCATGATGTCGGAATGCTCGCCGTTCCCGACGCGGTGCTGTTGAAGACAGATCCGCTGGATGAGGAGGATTGGGCGGCGATCCGGTCGCACGCAGCCAACGGCTTCCAGTTGATTGCCGATGCCGTGCACGAAGAGGTTGCCGACGGTGTTCTCTGTCATCACGAGCAGCTCGATGGTGAGGGTTACCCACGGCACCTGAAAGGTGACGACATACCGTTGTTTGCCAGGATTGTCCTCGTTGCAGACGCATATGACGCGATGGTGTCAGATCGTCCTCATCGGCCCCGGTTGTCTTCCGACGAGGCGTTCCGGGAACTGCGTGCTCATGCTGGAAGTCGTTTCGATCCCGAGGTAGTGCGGGCGATGATCGAGGTCCACCGGCAGATGGAGACTTCTGCCGACATCGTCGAGTTCCCGAGCCAGACTGCCTAGACCTCGAACCCAAAACCTAGAGTCAATAGCTGGTTCTCTCAGGTCAGCAGTAGCGCCGCCACAGCCAGGAAACCCCCGAAGCCGACGATGTCGGTGATAAGGGTGAGGAAGATGCTCGATGACTGCGCAGGGTCAAAACCGAGCTTCCTGAGCAGCAAGGGAATCCCGGAACCGGCCAGGCCGGCAATGATCACATTGCCCAGGGCAGCGATGCTCACCGCCAGAGCAACCCGAACCGCCGGCGAGCTCGAGTCGAAGATACCGCCGCTGATCAGAGCCAGCGCCAGTACACCGGCAACCACAGCCAGGAATAAACCGTTCAGTACCGCTATCGCCAGTTGGCGGCCGATCACGGGGAACACCTGAGTTCCTGGAACGTCGTCGGTTGCGAGAGCTCGGATCACCACCGCCAGGCTCTGGAATCCACCGTTTCCGCCGAGCAAGGCGATGACGGGCATCAAGGCAGCGAGTATGGGTTCTTGATCGATGATTCCGGTCTGGCGTTCGATCACAAAGGTGACCACGAGCGCCAGCAGCAGATTCAGGCTCAGCCAGGGAAGCCGCATTCGCACAGAACCGAGAACTGGAGTGAAAACGGTCTCGTGCGCACCGGCACCGGTTGCGAGGGCGAAATCCTCAGAGGCTTCCAACTGGATGGCTTCCATGATTTCCTCGTTGGGAAGCCGACCCAGGAGACGACCTTTCTCATCGACTACCGGAAGGCTGTATAGGTGGTAGCGCTGAGCGAGTTCCGCAGCCTCCTCTCGATCGGTGCGAGGCGTGACGGCAACCGGGTTCTCGATCATGACGTCGCCGAGACTGACTCCCGGCCGCTTGAACACGAGTTCGCGGAACGACAGCACGCCCAGCAGATGGCGTTCGTCATCCACTATGTAGACGTACGACAGATCCTCCAGTTCCTCGTTCATCTGGCGGATGCGTTCGATCGCTTCGCCGGCGGTCATCCCGACCGGCAGTGACGCGAACGACGAGGTCATGTGGCCGCCGGCAGTGTCTTCTGGATATTCGAGCAGCAGGCGAACCTCATCGGTGAAGAATGGTTCGAGCTTCTCGATGAGCTGGCGTTGCGCCTCGGGTTCCAGGCGGTGAATGATGTCGACGGCTTCGTCGGCCGGCATTTCCTCGAGGAGATCGGCCGCATCCTCTGGGTCGAGTTCCTGGAGGATGTCGGCGGCGAGATCATCCTGCATCTCTTCCAGGACGTCGGCGGCATCGTCGGGATCCAGATCGGCGATCAGGTCGGTGGCAGCCTCCTCACCGAGTTCCTCGAGAATGTCGGCTGCATCGTGTGGGTCGGCCTCGACCAGTGCTTCCCACTCCTCATGGTGGGTATCGAGATACTCCTCGACCTCCTCAGGACTGCGGCGCGCCAGCTGCCGCAACCTGACGGCGAGTTCGCGCGGGCTTTGGAGACGCAGTTTCATGGTGACCTCGAGGCGATGGTTCGATCAAGGCCAGGCTAATAGGGGAGCCATTGGCCATTGGCTATTAGCCATTGGCCGGCCTTACCCCTCGAAGGGTATGACCGATTCGATCCGCATCGTGAAGGTTCCGCCGGGTGCCTCATAGCTCACCTCATCGCCGACGGCGGCGCCGAGCAGGGCGTTGCCGAGTGGTCCCGATGGAGAAGCGAGCAGGTACCCGGGAATCTTGTTCTCGGTCGGAGCGACGAAGTACTCCATGGAATCGCCGTCCGAATCGACGACGGTGACAATCGTGCCGATCTGGACAACCCCTGTGTCTTCGGCTTCGCGAATCTCGGCGGTCTCGAGGATGTGCTTCAGCTGGCGGATGCGAGCTTCCATCATCCCCTGCTCGTTCTTGGCGGCGTCGTAGTCGGCGTTCTCACGCAGGTCGCCGTGTGAGCGCGCTTCCGCTATCCGTTCTTCGATGTGAATACGGCCTTCGGTGGTGAGGTTTTCAAACTCCTCCTGCAGCTTCTTGTGGGCGGCAGGAGTGAGCCAAGTGGTCTGATCTGTCATGGCGGGGCAGGATAGCCCTGTGCGAGAGACAAACCTCAAAGGGTCGGCCTTCGGATTGGCCATCAGTGCGGCGCTGCTGTTTGGTGTCAGCGGCGCAATTGCCAGCGATGCTCTGACAGATATCAGCCCGGCGCGCGCCGCGCAGTCGAGGGCCATGGTGGCGGTGGTCCTGTTGCTGCCCTTTGCCTGGTACCGGGGCAAGCTGAAGCAACGGGGCCCGTGGTCCTTGCTCCTTCTGTTTGGCGCCAGCCTGACTGCCGTCAACGTCGCCTATTACGAGGCAGTGGATCGTATCGGTGTCGGACCGGGAATGACTCTGCAGTTCCTGGCGCCCATCATGGTGCTGGTCTGGATGCGGACCGCGGAGAAGAGATCGATTCTCAGGTCGGCGTGGCTGGCCGCCGCAGTGGCACTCGTCGGAACTGCTCTGATCGCCCAGGTGTGGCAGGGAAGCTCGATGGATCTCATTGGGGTGGGTTCCGGTCTGGCCGCAGCCGCCACCTTCGCTGCCTACCT
>CBDTUP010000206.1:0-5286 GCA_965363685.1 uncultured bacterium
CCGCGGAGCGAGCCCGGAATGCGGACCCCTCGATACGTGTTGACTCCGGGCATGGATCAAAAAACTCTGGCGGACTTCCGCCACCAGAAGGACGAGTTCTTCGGCGGGAACCACCACTCGCCCCTACCTCACGAACTCCGACACGACTTCGAGGGGTTGAAGTACTTCGAGTTGAACGAAGCGCTCGATCTACAGCTCGAATTTCATCCCGAGGAGCCCACACCGGTCGAGATCGGCACCTCCGACGGGCAGGTCCGGACGTACTACCGGGCAGGGAAGGTCAGGTTCGAGGTCGAAGGGGAGCCCGTCGAACTCACCGCTCTCCGCACACCGGGCCACCCCGGCTACTTCCTTCCGTTCCGTGATGCCACATCGGGCAAAGAGAGCTACGGAGCAGGCCGCTATCTGGATCTCGAGGAAGCTGTCGACGGCAGACTGCACGTCGACTTCAACCTCGCCTACAACCCCTATTGCGCTTATTCAGATAGCTACTCGTGTGCACTGCCGCCGCACGAGAACTGGTTGACGGTGCCGATCACCGCAGGCGAAAAGACTTACAAGTAGCCTCCCTCAGCTTGTTCTAGCGTTAGAAAGCACACAATTCTGTGTGTTTGTTGACGCCAGAAGCGAGGGGTGGGCAGCTATCCCAGGAACTTCTCGATGGCGCGGATCATGTGGCCGGCGTGAGTTAGCGGGGCCTCGTGGCGGGCGCCGACCAGTTCAACCACTTCCGCATCGTGGAGCAACGAAGCAAGCTCGTATTGCAGCTCGGCGAACATCAGCTGATCTTCGGTGTTGATGATGACCAGCGCCGGATGCCGCAGCTTGCCGATCCAGGGTCTTGCGTCGAAACGGTTGATGGCCGACCCCGCCAGCCAGTACAGATCGGCGTCGTTGTTCTGGTGTTCGCGATACGCCCACCGGATGTGCTTGGGCGACAGGGCACCAACGTTGGTCAGATATGCCGTCCGGGCACGCGACACTTCCGACCGAGAAACGCGGTTGAAAGCACGAGCGACAACGATCACCATGCCACCAACTGCGCGTTCGAGCGTCGACCGAGCAGGACCGGCGGATGTTCCGGCGAGGATCAACTTGTCCACCCGATCTGGATGTCGATGAGCGAGCTCCAGTGCGGCCAGTCCTCCCATCGAGTATCCGGCAATGTGGGCCTTGTCGATACCAAGGGCAGTCATGATGCCGGCTAGATCGTCCGCTACGTCTGCAATTTCGTAACGACCGCGCAGTCCATCCGACTTCCCGGTGTTCCGGTTGTCGGCAACGACCACCCGGTACTTGCTCGCAAGCTTGCCGACGATCTTCCACCAGACAACGAGGCTGTGATCTCCCCAGCCGTGAACCAGCAGTAGTGGAGGAGCATCTGCACTCCCAGCCTCTCTGACGAAGAACTCATGGTCACCGACAAACACGGTTCGCCCCGGCAACCGCAGCGGGTGCTCTTGCGCCTCATCCGTCTTTGGTTGTGGCTCGGGTCCAAACAGCCTCCATCCCAACCAGGCGAGTAGCAGTCGACCGATCCACCGCCTCATTCCGAACCTCGGAGTTGGTCGGTGACAAATACGTACTCCTCCACAGGAACACCGCCGATCAGATGCTCCTGGATGATCCTTTCCATGACATTGGAGTCAACCGAGCGATACCAGACGCCGTCCGGGTAGACCACAGCAATCGGCCCTTGCTCGCATATCCGCAGGCAGTCGACCTTCGTCCGCAGTGCGGGGGCGTTGCCAACAGGGGCGTCTCCCGGTGCGCGCTCGTCGACAAAGCCTCTCCATCGCGGTGGGGCGCTGGCGAGGTCCAAATCCTTGAACCTGCGCTTCGTATACGCCCACAACTCAGAGGACTCCGCATAGGTTGAACATCGCGGCGCGGTTTGCTCTGCGCACACGAACAGGTGCCGCTGGAGACCACCGATCGAGAGCGCGGAAGCGATCTTGGTCAGACGCTCGTCGAGGTGGGGAGAACGGTCGGTCATGAGCGATTCAGGATACTGAGTCGGTGACCGGGGCACGTCGGGTCTCAGGTACAAAGCTCAGCAGGAAGGCGGCCACCAGCATTATCGCGGCGGCAATGAAGAACCCGGCTGTGAAGGCGCCCGTGTCAGCAACCGCACCGAGGACCAGTGGGCCGAAGACGAAGCCCAGGTCGCCGGCCATCCTGTACACCCCCACCGCCGAGCCCTCCACGCCCTCCGGCGCCAGGTCGCCCACCATCGCGGGTGGAGCGATGCTGGCGAGCCCTGCGGTCACGCCAAAGACCATGGATACGACGAGGAGACCTACGAACGAATCAAAGAACCCGTAGGCAGCTGTTGCCAAGGCGGCAGTAGTCAACCCGACCAATGCCACCGGTTTCCGCCCGACAGAATCGACGAACCTTCCGGCCGGGTTGACGATCAGCAGGTTCGTCAACGCCGACACGGAAAGCAGGATCCCGATGTCGCCCGCGCCGAAACCAAGCTTCTGCTCTGCATAGAGCGGCAACAGTGTGACCCGTGCACCCGAGCGCATGAACATCATCGAGAAGCCGACCAGCATCAAAGACACGAACGACCTGGAACGCACCAGTTTCGTCGCCGCTGTGAACACCTGTCGGGCACTGCTACCGCGTGACGGTAGGTCTTCGATGAAGATCCAGGCCATCACCGAAACCAAGGCCGCAAGCCCTGCATAGGCCCAGAACGGGGTACGGAAGTCACCGACCTCGGCAAGCATGCCACCCACGAAAGGTCCGATGGCCACGCCGACCAGGAGGCCAGTCTGGAATGCGGCGGTCGCCCGGCCAAGACGTTCTCGAGGGGTGATCTGAAGAAGGTACTGGAATGCAGTAGTAGCGAAGATCGCCGACCCGGCGCCTTCAATGAACCGGGATCCGAGCAGCACTCCGTAGTTGGGGGCAAGAGCGGCCGTGACGCTCGATACCGCCAAGAGGGCGGTCCCAAAGACGGTCACCCTCCTCGCTCCCCACCGATCACCGGCCACTCCGCCGAGAACACTGAAGGCCAGTCTGGCAACTGCGAACCCGGTGATGAGGGCACCGGCGGCCGTATAGGAAACACCGAACTCGAGTGCGTACAGCGGAAGAATCGGGGCCACCAATGTGAGGCCGGCCATTACGAAGCCGACTCCTACAGAGATGATCCAGACCTGGCGGGAGACGGCTGAAGGCATGACCGCTCAGTGTAGGGGCGGCCGACTTCAGCTCAGCAGTCGGATGCCGCTGCCGGGAACGATTGAACCGATGACGGCCGCCGCTTGCGTTCGTTCTGCTTCGAGCGCTTCCAGCAGGTAATCGACTCTGTCCGGATGCACCGAGATCAGCAGGCCGCCAGACGTCTGAGCATCCGCGAGAACATTCCGAATATGGACGGGGATGTCACCGAAATCGACCGAGTCGGCTACTGATTCCAGATTCCGTTTCGAACCCCCGGGCAAGATCCCCTGCCCGGCCAGGTCGAGGACACCGTCTATCAAAGGGACCGCCGACACGCTCAGTTCTGCAGCGAGCCCGGCTGCTTCGAGCATCTCGGTCAGGTGCCCGAGCAGACCAAACCCGGTGATGTCGGTGGCGGCATTGACCCCGACCGAGGTCATCGCCCGGGAAGCTCCTTCGTTGAGGGCCGCCATGATTTCGACCGCCTGACCTGCAACCGCCGTGTCGGCCTTCTGGTTCTTGATCGCCGTGGCGATGATGCCGGTGCCGAGCGGCTTGGTCAAGACAAGCGAATCGCCCGGCTGTGCCCCAGCGTTGGTGACCAGTCGATCGGGCTCGACAAGGCCGGTGACGGCGAACCCGTACTTCGGTTCGGGATCGTCGATCGAATGACCTCCAACGATCGTGCATCCGGCCGCCTCCATGACGGCTGCTCCCCCAGCGATGACCTCTTCGAGCAGTACGAACGGAAGCGTGTCTCGCGGCCAGCCGACCAGTTGCAGAGCGGTGATGGGTGTGCCTCCCATGGCATAGACATCAGAGAGAGCGTTGGCCGCGGCAATTCGCCCCCAGTCGTAAGGGTCATCGACAACAGGGGTGAAGAAGTCGACCGTCTGGACGAGAGCCGTACCTCCGGGAGTGACGTATACGGCCGCATCGTCGCTGGTCTCGAGGCCGACCAGGAGATCGGGATGGCGGGTGACCGGTGAGTTTCGCAAACGGCGCAGAACCTGCGCCAGCTCGTCAGAACCGAGCTTGCATGCTCAGCCGCTGCCGTGTGAGTACTGCGTCAACCGCGGCTTCAGGTCCAATTCGATCACCTCCTCTCATGGTCGCGAGTCGCTGGTCGCGAGTCGGTGCGCCAGTCTGGCACGGTCGGAAGTACATCCGATCTGCACCCATTGAGACTCACCCTAAAGGTTCATGGAAGCTATCAACCGGCTCTCGCCAGGAAGGAGACTTGAGATGATCCAGGGAGACATGTCACCAATTCTCAGCACTCATCGCTCTCTGATAGCGAAGGGAGAGTCACGAGTGCAGGCAAATGATGAACAAGCCTTCACGAGATTCGTCAAGGAGACGGAACCGCGGCCCCAACGTCGCTACCGCTCGACGGGAGCAACTCGAGCAATCCTCCACGCTGCCCTCGCCCACTCGGCGAGAGGAGAAGGCGAAACCTGTGTTCCTCTCTCGTGCGAAGCACGGGGGAGGTGGTTCGCAGCTGATGCCGCGAAGCGGTGGGGGCGTGCCAACTTCGTTGGCACGTGTGAGTTGCTTCGCAACTCAAGCTCGGTTGGGCGGTGGGGGAAAGCCTATCGCCCAAAAGCCCACTGCTCACAGCCCATTGCCCAAAGCCCAAAGCTCAAAGGCCCGGTCCTCACCGGCCCGCGTCGAGGGGGACCTCCACCTCTGCCACTCCGCGCTGCTGTACCGATGCCACCGAGAGGACGATCAGCACCATGCCGATCACCTGAACCGAGAGCATCCTCTCGCCAAACATCAACAATGCCGCAACTGCACCGATCACCGGCTCGGCGGTGGCGATCACGCCGACAAAGCCGGCCGAAGCTCGTTGTAGTGCCCGGAGTTCCAGCATGAATGGAATCGCGGTGCCGAGAACCCCCATCCACACCAACTCTCCCCAGACCTTCACCGGCAGGTCGGTGGGGAACGACCAGACGGGCTGGATCACGGCCCACATCAACGCCGAGATCACGAAGCCGTAAGCCATGATCCCCGAGGGGGCCATCGTCTCACCCAGTCGCTCACCGATCACTAGGTAGGCAGCGAAGGTGGCGGCTGCGGCCAGACCGGAACCCACCCCAATGAGAT
>CBDTUP010000207.1:0-5261 GCA_965363685.1 uncultured bacterium
GGGTGACCTTCAAATAAGCGGAACCTTCCAGGCGGACAGCCTGGCCAGAAGGGCGACCAGGATCATGTTCGACACCAGAGACGAACCGCCGTACGACATGAAGGGGAGCGTGATTCCCGTGAGTGGGAGGATCCGGACGATCCCTCCGATGATCAGGAACGTCTGGAGGCCGAGCACGAACGTCAAACCTGCTGCCAACAGCTTCCTGAACAGGTCACGGGAACGGAGGGCGATCCCAAAACCAACCGCCGCCAGGAGTGCGTATGCGCAGAGGATGATGACCGCCCCTGCCAGTCCCAGCTCCTCGCCCACCGCCGCGAAGACGAAGTCAGTCTGGGCGAAGGGGATCAGGTCGGGGCGGCCCAATCCGACTCCGGCGCCCGCGAGAGATCCTGACCCCATGGCGAAAAGGCCTTGGGCGATCTGATATCCGGCACCATCGAAGTCGCTGAACGGACGGAGCCAGGCGACGACCCGACGCTCAACATGCGAGAAAGACTGCCAGGCGAATACCGCGCCGACGAAAAACAGGAAACTGCCGATCGCCGGGTATGCGGCCCGGCCGGTTGCCATGTAGAGAAGAGTCAGGAACACCGCGAACAGAAGCAGCGAAGCTCCGAGGTCACGCTGATAGACCAGCACTCCGAAGCTGGCAGTCCAGGCGACCAGTACCGGCACTAGTTGGCGGGGTTCGATCAGCCTGATCCGTCCGACGGACCTGGTGCCGGCAGCGAGAACGGCGTGGCGGTCGGCCAGGTAGGAGGCTAGGAAGATGACTATGAGCAGCTTGGCGATCTCGCCCGGCTGGAAGCGGATTCCGAGCGGCCCGGCTATGAACTCGACCCAGAGGCGCGATCCGTTGACCGTCTTCCCGCGCAGAGGCAGAGACCACGTTTCTGGGAGGAGCGGCGCCATGAGCAGGGCCAGCGCTCCCAAGAGAAGCAGGTACCGGTAGCGTCGGAGAGGTTCGAGGCCCGTCGACCGAACGGCGAATAGGAGAGTGACTCCGAACCCGGCCGCGATCAACAGCCACCACCGCTGCAGACCGGCCCGCTCGGGGTCGAGGCGATAGACCATCGTCAACCCGACTGCGGTGATGATGGATACCAGGGGTAGGAGGTAGGCACTGGCACGAGGAGCCCATTGGCGGAGGGCAAGGTGAAGAGAACCGAAAGCGATAAGGAACACGAGGAAGGTCAACGCCACTTGCGCGTCGATCCCACCTCCCTCGGCGAGATTGGCCATTGCGACCCCGAACGCAGCTAGAGCCGCTGCTCCGATCAGGAACGCCGCCTCAGCGGACCGGTTCACGGCTCGACGTCGACGGCAACCACGGTGATGTTGTCGTGGCCCCCGGCCCGATTCGCCGCCTCAACGAGGGACCAGACCGCTTCCTCGGCGGTGCCTTGCGACAGGAGCGTGTTGATTGTGGTGTCGTCGATCATTCCAGACAATCCATCGGAACAAATCATCAAACGATCGCCGGCGACCAAAGGTTCCTCGGTCATATCCACTTCTAGGGGCCTACCGTGCCCTACCGCCCGCATCAACATGCTTCGCTGCGGATGAACCGCCGCCTCTTGCTCCGTGAGGCGACCATCGGCAACCCATTGCGCTACCAGCGTGTGATCGGAAGTCATCCGGCGAAGAACTCCGTCGCGGAGCAAGTACACGCGGCTGTCGCCGACGTGCCCGATCTCAGCCAGCCCGCCTTCAGAGATACGTGTCATCGAGATCGTGGTACCCATCCCGGTCAGGGCCGGGTCGTCTTTCCCGGCCGCAGCTATTCGCTCGTTGGCTTCGATGATCCGGGCTTCGAGGGAGGCCACACTTTCTTCGGTCACCGTCTCGATGGCGATTCTGCTGGCTATTTCTCCGCCTGCATGGCCGCCCATACCATCGGCTACGACTAGGAGGAGTGGCCCGGTGCCGGCACCCCCGGCGCTCGGGAATACTGAATCCTGATTCGAGTCACGAACCATCCCCTTATGAGTTGCCACTGCCCAGATGAAGTTCATCTGACCTCCATGACCGTCTTGCCAACCTGCACCGCGTCGCCCTTGACGAGTACTTGAGGAGCAGTAACGCGCCGCCCGTTCACGTATGTGCCATTCGTGCTTCCGAGATCGTGAAGTACCAGGCCGTCGTCTCCGGCTACGAAGCGCATGTGAAACTCGGAAGCGTAGGCATCGTCGATAACGATATCGGCCTGGGGACTTCGACCCAACACGGCAACGTCATCGATCTTGTAACCATCTCCGGTGCTCTCGTCTCCCCGGATGAGAACGATTTCTCGGGACCGTTTGGTGGTGCCTCGGGTGGCACCTATTCCTACATGGCTGGTGATTGCTCGCGATATCTGCCAGACGAAGAGGAACAGCAGCGCAACGAAGATCAGTTTGAGGAGTGTGAGTATCAGAGCCGGCACTGCGTCACGCTCCCCGGAACGTGAAAGGTATCGATCCGAAGGAAACCACCGATCCTTGTTCCAGTGCCGTTGGGTCGAGGATGGGATGCCCGTCGACCATGGTCCCGTTGGATGACCCCGCGTCCGCTACCCACACCGACCCGGCCTCCCGCCATAGATATGCGTGAATTCGACTCACCCGCGGGTTGTCCACGGTCAGGTCGTTGTCGAGACCACGACCGATACTCATTCGATTGTGGCGGAGAGCCAGCTCGTTCGATGATCCGATGAGAAATCCCCAGACTTCCAGAGGTCCACGAGAGAAATCAGTCTGGCAGCGCACCGAACCGGTCGGATTGGCATCGTCGAGTTCGAGATGGACCGTCATAGGACCCTCGATACGCCAACCTCGTTCGTTCGCAGTTGCCTCCATGTAGGCGGCCAGCTCGGCTGATAGGCCTTCGGGCAGAAGTCCCTCGCCCAACTCGGATGGGTGGACGTGCACGACGTAAACGTTCGGGGCGACAGGCCCCGTCGGCTCGTCGCGCAGGGCGAGGTCGGCTTCCCGCACGAGTCGGGCAGCCAATTCGACGGGATGGAGCGGCCCGCGGAAGACCTTTCCGGCCAACCCTTCAACCATACGCTCGAGGCGCCGCTCTAGATTTCGTACCATGTCCACGTCGCGGAGTTTATCGGCCGCTCCGGACGAACCTTCTGTTGGAGGCCCGTGGTACCATTTCGCCCCGTCACGGGCGAGTGGCGGAATTGGCAGACGCGCAGGCTTCAGGTGCCTGTGAGCAATAGCTCGTGGGGGTTCAAGTCCCCCCTCGCCCACAACGCCGACGGAGGTTGGCGCCTGCGTTCATGTGGCCTTAGCGCCCGTCAACGCATCGTGACTGATGGGAAAAACCGTCCATTGAGGCTCATCTAGTGTTTCCGGAACCACGACGCCGGAAGCGCCGTCGCGGGGGGTGGTTTGCCCTCCTCGCCGTTGCGCTTCTGCTAGCTGCTTCATTCGTTTTCACGAACCTAAGGAGTGATCGTGCTGATCTCCGCGAGTTCGTGGACCTGGCCACTGTGGCCGCGCTGGAACAGGAAGCGCTGGCGTCCCAATTCGGGGACTTTCTGAACTTCGAGATCAGGGGAGCCGATCGGGATCGCATCATCGCCCTTTTCAGCGGTATCAAGGATTCCACACGCGAGCTACTTGATGAGTTGGAACTCATAGAGGTTCCTGCCGGCGGAGCCCACTCAGAGGCGCTATTCAGTGAAGCCTTCGAGGCCTGGCTGGCCGGATCCACCGCGCTCGAGTCCGGATTGCTGGATGCAGCCGACGATCCGGCGAGCCCAATTCCCGTAATCACGATCGACAATGCGCTGACGGAAATCCGAGTCGGCGACCGGCTCTACGAGAGATTCCTGCTTTCTCTGGGCGACCTTCAGTCCGAGCTGGAGACCGAAGTCGGGACCGTCCCCATCGTCGCCTATGCGCCGGTCAACGGGTTGGTGTTGACCGGAGATGCTCTGGCAGAGGCTGTCCGGGGAGCGCAGGAGGTCGCTGCCTTCCACGACGTGCGCGTCAACCAGATCGGACTGGATCCCGATTTCACCGGCGGCGAGCATGATGGAGTTGGGGTGCTTGCGTTTACCGAGTCGGTCAATCTGACAATCGTGATAACGAACGTGGGGAACCTTCTGGAGATTGATCTCACTGTGGCCGCCAGAGTGACCACCGTGGCAGATGGACTCTCCGTATTCAGCGAACAGACCACCATCGACTCCCTCGAGCCGGGAGCCTCGAGGACCGTCGAGTTCTTCGATGTCCCAGTGGTCGAAGGCATTACTCACGAGGTGCTGGCAATCGTGAATGCCGTCACCGACGACGTGGATACCGACAACAACACGGCCACGCTGCGATTCTTCGTACAGTCACCCTCATAGCTGCGGCCACCACCGCTGTGCTTGCGGGTACCATCTGCTGGCAATGATCGATGTCAACATCCTGCGGGAAAACCCAGAGACACTTGCTGCCGCACTCAAACGTCGGGGAGCACAACTCAGCGTCGATGAACTGACGGCGCTCGACCGTCGCCGGCGCGAGGTCCGCCACCAGGCTGAAGAGATTCGTGCGGAGCAGAAGCAAAGCGGCAAGGCAATCGCCGCGCTCCAGGGCGACGAAAAGCAGGCGGCCATCGCCCGAGCAGGATCTCTTTCAGGGGACTACAAGCGGTTGACGCTAGAAGCCGACGGGCTGGATGAGCAGTTCAATGCGCGGTGGGTGCAGGTCCCGAACATCGCACACGAATCGGCTCCCGATGGAACGACTGAGGAAGACGCGGTCGAGATCAGAAGGTGGGGCGACGTTCCCGAGTTCGATTTCCAGGTCCAGGACCATCAGGACCTCGGTGAGACACTGGACATCATCGACGTTGCCAGAGGCGTGAAGACCTCGGGGAGTCGATTTGCGTATCTGAAGGGCAAGGCCGCTCTCCTGGAGTTCGGTCTGGTGCGATTCGCCATGGACCGGTTGATGGAAGGTGGCTTCACGCCGGTAGTTCCTCCCGTTCTGGTGCGCGAGGAAGCACTGTACGGAACTGGGTTCTTCCCTGATGACAGTGAACAGGTATATGCGATTGAAAAGGACGACCTCTATCTGGTCGGTACCTCAGAGGTCGCCTTGGCGGCTCTTCATATGGACGAGATCCTCGACGAAACCGACCTGCCGGTCCGATATGCAGATCGATATGGAGAAAGCGGTTTTCGATATCTCCTGGAAAAGGGAACGCATTATTCCAACGCCCACTATCAGCACAGCAACCTGGAAACCATCGTCGGGCATGCTGTCCTGGCCACG
>CBDTUP010000208.1:0-5239 GCA_965363685.1 uncultured bacterium
TCCGTATCTGAACCTCGGCCTGCTGCTTCCGGGCGAAGTCTGCGATGCCGTCGAGGTTGCCTATCGGGCCGGACGGGTCCCGATCAATTCTGCGGAAGGTTTCATTCGTCAGATCATCGGGTGGCGGGAGTTCATCTGGGGTGTCTCCTGGCTGTGGCCCGAGCAGCGCAGCGCCAATGTGTTCGACCACCGTCGCTCCGTTCCACCGGCGTTCCTCGGAACCGCCAGCACCGAGATGCGCTGCCTACAGGTCACCCTCGACGCGGTCGATGAGCGCGGGTGGGCTCATCACATCCAGCGGCTGATGATCCTCGCCAACTTCGCCAACCTCTACGGGATCGAGCCCGTGCAGCTATTGGCATGGATGAGGGAACGGTTTGTCGATGCTGCCGATTGGGTAATGGTGCCCAACGTCATGGGTATGGGGTTATGGGCCGATGGAGGCCTGATGGCAACGAAACCCTATGTGTCGGGCGGGTCATACATCAACCGGATGAGTGACTACTGCAAGGAATGTCGATTCCAGCCGAGGTCGCGAACGGGCCTTGATGCCTGCCCGTTTACCGTTCTTTACTGGGATTTCCTCTCCCGTCATCGGGACCGGCTGGAGGGAAATCACAGGATGGCCCGACAGTACGGAACGCTGGACAGGCTGGATGATCTCGCCGGGCTACGGGAGGCGGCCGACCGCATCATCGACGACTGCGGGAGCGGTCGCCTTTGATTGATCGTCGCGCACATAGATCTCGGTGAATCGGTCCGACTCTATGTGGGAGATAGCTTCCGAATCGAGGAGCTGGCGCCTGTGAGCGGCCATGACTCGCGAAAGGAGGAAGGCGACTGTGGCGCCGGTCGTGATGATGAAGAGGACGCCGCCGACTGCAAATAGCAGAGTGTTGCTCATTATGAGTCGTCCTCGCCTGTCAGTACGAGGGTGCCGAGGGAATGAATGGCGGGGACCCACAACCCAACGAAGAGGCCGATCTCCCGATCAACGAAGAACCAAAGCGAGACCGAGAGCACGAACGAAACAAACGCCGCGGCAAGGAATGCCAGTTTGGTGCGGTGGAATGTGCTGAGTGAGCGGAGCGAGGGAATGGTGGTCGATGGGTTTGTCATGGTATTGATCCTCCTTACCGGTTATCCGGAGCGGAAGAGGTCGATGGATGACATAGCCGCCCGGCGCGGCCCTTCGCCGGGCGGCCGTTATCCGATCGGCTCAGGCGGCCTCACGCTGCACGCTGCGCAGCGATGCCAGCATGCGCGCCCGCTCGGCCGCGGTGGCGAACTGGGCCTGAGTTATCGTGCCGACGGGAGTTTCTCCTTCCCAGACCACGACAAGTGGAGCGGCTCCGATCTTGCGTAGCAGTTCCGCAGCCGGTTCGTCGGCCCGGACCGCCGGGTACTCATCCACCGGTGTTGCAACCGTCCGCACAGATGTTGTCCACCGATCGTCGTCGGGCACACCTGCGAGAGCTTTGACCGTCACGACACCGCTGATCTGTCCATCCGATTCTCCGACCAGATAGAAAGGGCGGATCTGCTGAGTTGCGTGTCTGTCGATGAAAGCAGCCACCGAGAGCCAATCGCCTTCGACCGATTCGGCCGTCATTATGTCGCCGGCAGTAACAGCGCCCAGGTCTTTGTTCAGAGTCGCAAACTGGACTTCCGCCTTCGCCGCGTTCCTCAGGAACCAGCCGATGAACGCAGTCCACAACCCGCCGAAACCGCCAAATGCAAACTGGATCAATCCCAGCGCGATGAGCGCGGATCCGAAGTTGCGCCCCACCTTGCCGGCCGTTTGTGTTGCCCGCCCCCTATCGCCGTGACGCTTCCACAGCCAGGCGTGCAGCAGGCGACCCCCGTCGAGGGGAGCGCCGGGGATCAAGTTGAAGACCGCTAGGACGATATTGATGAGACCGGCCCAGCCGAGAATGGCCGCGGGAAGTCCGGTCACCGTCAGGGCAATGCCGTAAAGAGCGGCGCCGAGCAGCAAGCTTATTCCGGGACCAACCCCGGCTATCTCGGCCTCGGCACGGGGGGTTTCAGCCTCGCCCTCGAGCTGAGCGACACCGCCGAAAGCCCACAGACTTATCCTTTCAACTTCGATTCCGTGACGGCGAGCCATGAGGGCGTGGCCGAGTTCGTGGAGCAGGATGCTGCCGAGTAGGGCGGCGGTAGCGATCAGCCCTCCTGCCAAATAGGAGAAGCCGCTCAGGCCTGGCACTGCCGCCGGCAAGAGGCTTCCAGAGACGGAAAGCGTGATGAGGGCGGCGATTATCAGCACGCTCCAGTTGATTTCGATTCTGACACCGGCCAGACGGCCAAGAGTGAGGTTGCTTCTCATTGGTGACTCCTTTCGGGGTCGGGCGACCGGATGATCGCCGGAAGGTGATGTGAAATCAGGCGGCGGTCGGACAAGGCTCGAGGAACTCGGAGAGAGCCTCTTCCTTGGCCGGGTCGAGAGGTCCGCTGGCTCGCCAGAGGATGTGTCCGGCCGGATCGATGAGCAACGTATGAATCGTCGAGTCGTCATCAATGCCGAGCGATGCGAGGAACTCAACCTTGTCCACATACAGTGTGATTACGTGCTCTCGCACGGATCGATCGGGTATGCCGGCTCGCATTCCGCGGTCGATAATCCACTGCGAAAGCCGACTCCTGGACTCAATAACCGGCAGTTCGTAAGCAACGAAACTGGGGTGACGAGCCTGAAGCCGTCTTGCCAAGGGCATCCAGGTATCGACCAACATCTGATGGTCCCGCCAGAAAGCCAATATGACCAGGTTCGTTTCTCCTTCGAGATCCCTGGGAAGGGTGAAAGATCTGCGTTCGAGGTTAGATCCGGTAACAGTCGGGAAGCGCATTACTCCTCCGTAATAATCTTCACCCTTTCTACGGCGCGCACGACCGATGCGGATGGATGAGTCTCTCGACCGACTCAGAAGCCGACCGAGCGAACGGTGCGGCGAATTGTGTCTGCGCTGGCGTTCAGTTGCCGTTGCTCTTCACCGGTGAGTGGGAGCTCCATCCAGCGGACTACGCCACCGGCTCCGACGACGACGGGCATGGACAGACACACGTCGGAAATACCGTGCGTTCCCTGCTGAAGGGTGCTGACCGGGAGGATGCGGTGTTCGTCGTTCAGAATCGCTTCCAGGATGCTGTTCACGGCCAGTCCGATCGCGTAGGTAGTGGCTCCCTTGCCCTGGATGATCTCATAGGCTGCGTGCCTGACCCTATCGGCGATATCTGCGCGCTCCTCCGCAGTCAAAGTCGTTCCGTCGGGCTTCTCCCACCGATCGAGCGGCACGGTGCCGATCGAAGCGCTACTCCATAGCGCAAACTCGGAATCGCCGTGCTCACCGGCGATGTTGGCGTGCACATTGGCAACGGCCACGCCACAGTGATTTGCCAACAGGAAATGAAGACGAGATGTATCGAGCACGGTTCCCGACCCGATAACGCGGGTGGCGGGAAGGCCGCTCAGCTCAAGCGCGACTTGAGTCAGCACATCGACAGGATTAGTTACCAGCAGCAATACCGAATCCGGCGCCAGTTGGGTTACTTCCGGAATGAGCCGGCGGAAAATCTCAGTGTTGCGGCCGGCCAGATCCAACCGGGTCTCTCCCGGCCGCTGCCTAGCCCCGGCCGTGACGACGACAATGTCGGCATCCAGGCATACCTCTAGATCGTCGCTTCCAATAACCCGGGTAGTCGGGGCGAAGCGTAACCCATGGTTGAGATCGAGGACTTCGGCGTGGACCTTGGCCGCGTCGATGTCGTACAGCGCCACCTCTCGGGCCGTGCCGCTGATGAGGGTGGCGTAGGCGATGGTGGCCCCGACGCCACCAGCCCCGATGATGGCTACTTTGGATTCATTCATGGTCGAACGTTATGCGCGCCCCGGCGCTAATGGGATAGGAGGTTCGGTGGAACCCGGTACGTGTAGGAGAAGCCGTCGCCTTCGACGACAACCTCGTGGTTGGCCCGGTCGAATGTCACCAGCTCCCAGCGGCCTCCCATTTCATGGAGCGGCATGAACGAGACTGAGGTTCCGTCCCGGTTCAGAGTCAATCCGGTACCTGCTTCTTGGGCGGTGAACGACACGGCATCCTCGTTGGACTCGACGTTGCCGAGTCCATCAAAGAACGAAACGAAGTCGGCAACGAGCGCGTCCCAGCGGGGCCTCTTGAGGGCGTCCATGGCAGCAGCGTAACGCCAACCCACAACATCCTCCGGAAGGTGGCAAGATTCGCCGGTGTCTGAACGTATCGTGATCATCGGAGCCGGTATGGCGGGATTGGCTACGGCCGTGTCTCTACTCGAGGGCGGCTTCCGGCCGATACTGGTGGATAAGAGCCGGGCCGTCGGCGGACGCATGTCGTCCAAAACGATCGGGGATGCCAGATTCGATCAGGGTGCGCAGCACTTCGGAATCCTGTCCGAGTCGGTGGCGGAATTGCTTGAACCGGCCAGAACGGCAGGCGTGATGCGCGAGTGGTTCCGCACCCGGGATGGCCGGCCACGCTATGTGGGACTCGGAGGAATGCGGCGGATCCCCGAGTTCCTGGCCCGCAATCTGGAGGTTCACACGGGCACGCCCGTTGCGCGGCTGGCGATCCACGACGGCCGGGTGACTGTGCACGCCGGTAGCCGGAGGTTCGAAGGTTCTGCCGCTGTAGTGACACCCCCGCTACCACAGAGCCTGGCCTTGCTGGGCGCAAGCGGCATCGAGGTCGCCGATCCGGCGATACGTGGAGTCGACTACCGGGCATGTCTGGCAGTAATGGCACATCTCGATGGACCGAGCGGGCTTCCGGACGGGCATCGCACCGTAGTCGACGACACGGTCGCCTGGCTGGCCGACAACAAACACAAAGGAACCTCTGCCGTTCAATCGCTGACAATCCACAGCACGCCGACGTTCGCCGCCGAGCATATAGAGGACGATCCTGACACGTGGACCGATCTGCTTCTAGACGCCGCCTCCTCTTTCCTCGCGAGTGGCGTGACCGGCGCCACCGGACATCGGTGGCGCTATTCCGAGCCGATGACCGTCCTCAACATGGGATCGATCGTGCTGCAACAGTCGCCGCCGATCGTATTGGCGGGAGAGGTCTTCGCCGGCGCGAAGGTAGAAGGGGCAGCTCTGTCGGGGTTGTCGGCAGCCGCCATGGTCTCAGACTTGCTCTCGTAGCGTTGGGTCATGAACCAGGTGGCTGCCGCATGCAGCACA
>CBDTUP010000209.1:0-5227 GCA_965363685.1 uncultured bacterium
CGTCGATGACCACGTTATGGCACCGTGTACGCCGTGTCGGAGCGACGTCGGCGATCGTCATCGGCGTTGTGTTCGTGTTCGTCGTTGGCTGGATCCAGGGCTTGGTTCTGGTCGCAGCCGGCCTCGTCGTCCTCGTCGACGTCCGGTTCCAGCTTGCCGGCGAAAGAATGTCTCTATCCCGAGCTTCCTCCTTGAAGGACTGCTGATCGCCTTGTGCGGGCCCATCCTGCACATGTCCTACGTGGCCTGGCCCGGTACGGCGGTCCCGACGTCAGGATCAATTGCGGTGGAGCGGACGGGATGGCCTGGGTCAAGGTATCGGACAACGGAGACGCTATTCCCGACGAGGATCGTGATCGGATCTTCGAGTCGTACGAGAGTGCTCACAAGCCGGGTGGGCAGCCGGGCCCCGTTGGCCTCGGCCTTTTCCGTTTCCAGGCAACTTGCCAGCCTGTTGGGTGGAGGTCTGTAGTACGAGTACCGAAACGGCGAGTCGATCTTCACATTCATGCTGCCAACGGATCCCGTCTACAGCTGAGTTTCTGACGGTTGCGATTTCAGGTCTTGAGCGGGTATCCCGGTTGGCCGCTGTCGAACCAATCATCCACCGCCGTTGGAGTACCTACGTCATGGCCGGCCTCGCTGGACAAGCGGAATCGATGGTGTAGTACGTCGCAGTATGCCTGTACCGGGTCGGCCGTTGTTGTCGAGCCGCGTAGGCGTTCCAGCATCGGCAGGAATTCCTTGATTCTCCACCGCATCGCTCCGGTCGCCCGATCGATGTCGGGCGGTTGATTCGCCTGAAAGTAGAAGAGATCGCCGAGGATGTAGCGAGCCTGTGTCTCTAGAGCCCTAACCCCCGTCAACTCCTCGAGGCGCCTGGCGTGGAAATCACGGGAACCGATCTTGATCTGGACGGTCAAGCGCCGGCCTTGCTCAACCGCGGACAGACTGACTTCGTCGACCGTAACGCCCAGGTCGTTGAGTCTCTCGATACGTTCGCGTATCCGGTATCGCTCCTCCGGTCCGATGATCAACTCCTGATTGATCTCGGTCCAGAGCGCCGCGTAGCGGGCCGCTATGTCCTCTCCGAGTTCGAGGTCGGCCTCTTCAAGCCCGTATCCCTGCAAGGCGGCGATATCGGCCATTCCTCCGGCTACGTTCTCGATCATGATCTGGAGGTCTTCGAGGCGTCTTCCGTCGGTGAGCTCATCCTGTATCTCGGCGGTTTCCCCGTCGACCATGATCGTTTCGATTGAATCTGCGTCGTAGCGGTAGAGGACGTTCGACAACGAGCAATCGCCCCAGAAACACCCGGCCAGGTGAAGCTGTACGAGCAGCCAGGCGAACGCATCCAGCATCTGATTACGCCGTTGACCGAAGCCCGGGCCTTCGAGAAGCTCCCGGTACGAAAACGAGAAATCGGCGTACCTGGTGATTAGAGCGGCCGAGCGCTCTTCCGCCGGGTCTTCTGATCTGTCCACGACGAGTGCGACCGGCATCACAGCGGGTACACCGGTGTCCTCCAGCTCTCGGAGTACGGAGTAGTCCCGGTGGGCGGCGCGCTGTGGCAGTTCTTTGACTACGTAGGTTCCTTCGGAATACATGACAAAGCGGACCTCGTGCCTGGAGATACC
Organism: uncultured bacterium; assembly: GCA_965363685.1. Lineage (GTDB taxonomy): Bacteria > Actinomycetota > Acidimicrobiia > Spongiisociales > JAHEDJ01 > JAHEDJ01. Next base: position 1,638 of record CBDTUP010000209.1, read on the forward strand.
CTTGGGCAGTTGGACGAGTCGCTCAGATGACCAGGCCGTGACGGATCTACTCCAGTCAAGATCCAGGAAGTCTGGATGTCCCGGGCGGACGGTCATTGAGAACGATGTCATGGCGACACGGTAGCTTCGTAGACAGGATCTAGTGCGACGCACCTCGATAGGCGAGACCGCGGGGAGTGACTGCGAAACCATTGTCGAGCAGGAGTCGTCCCAGCATCGTGGAGCCGGCGGGTTCGGCGTCGACCTCGTTGACACTAATTCGTCCCACCCTGCGTCCGACACCGGCGATTGCCGCGGCCGTTGCTTCGCTGGTGGGTGCGAACGTCAGTATCCGGCGACGATCCAGGTAGGCGGCCAGTGCTCCGTCGGAGATGACCACCCAGGAGCCGGCGACCCGGGCCGGTCTGCCGGCTTGATGTTTGGGCCAGCGGATGGCCGAGCCGAAGAGATTGGCGGGGTCGGTCGCAGCCACGGCCACCGTTGATGGTGTCTTGGCGCGTAGCCGATCGACTGCCCCGGGTAACGCGAACTGAGCTCCTCCCATCCCTTCGACGAAGTAGCCACGTCGCACTTTCCCGATGTCCTCCATCTGCCGGAGTATCGGATAGAAACGGGTGAAACCCCCCGGTGTCGCCTCCGCCGAAGCCCCGTCTCTAGTGATGAGGCCGTGCCGTTCGAGGAGTAGGTCGGTCCAGGTGGCTGTTCTAACGGTGTCCGGAATCGGGTCTCCGGCTGCGTTGGCTACCAGCCACCAACGGCCGGCGCTTGAGGCCGGGAAGGATGGCTTGGCGGCGTCCCGGCTGGTGGAGCTTCGGCGCCGTTTCGACAGCGCCCGGATCGGGGCCATCGTGTCGTTGGTCACGAGACCATTCCATACGAGATCCCAGAGAGCGTCGTGGACGGTCGTCGGATCGCCGCCCCCGGCCGCTGCATACAGATCCTGAAAAAAAGATGCTCCATTTCTGACGAGAGTGTCGATGAGTCGGTCGTGGAGTTCGGATGAATCGAATTCGCCCGGTCGAGGCAGAGCCAGGGTTGAGAGCTGATCACGATAGAAGAGCGCCAGTTTGCCGTCCCTAGGACCCAGGGATCCGTGACCTACCCATACAACCTCACCGGCCAGCATCAGTTGATCGAGCATCGTCGGCGCATAAGACATCCGGTTGGAGAGGATGTCGCGCTCCAGAACCGAAGCAGGGACCGGGTACCCCTGCAGTTGACGGATGATCTCCCGGAGGCGATCGGGCGACTTCCTCTCGCCGCCGATTCCATGCCAGGCGACTGCGAACTGAGCCATAGCGTCGGCGTCCACCGGTTCGATTTCTGATCGCAGCACAGCCAGTGAACGTCGTTTGATCCTGCGAAGCACACCACCGTCGACCCATTCGCTTCCGGCTCCATCTGGCCGGAAGGCTCCCCGCACGATCTGGCCGTCACCGAGTAGACCCCCAAGGACGCTGGCTGCGACCGCGACCGCCAGGCCGAGTGACGCTGCACATTCCTCGGTCGTGAAAGGACCGTGAGTACGGGCGAATCGACCCACAATCTCTCCGAGAGGGTCAGCGGGGGGTTCGAGGAATGCCTGTGGGACGCCGACCGGTGGCTGCACGCCCAGCCCGTCGCGCAGTCGGGCGGCATCTTCAATCGCCGCCCACTTCGGTACACCACCATGCTGGATGGCGACGATCTGGTTCCTTGCCTGCAGGTCGTCGACAAGCGGCAGCGGATTGTCATCCCGCAGTCGAGACCTCAACTCGTCCGCGGTAAGCGGGCCGAGCTGCCTCAACAGATCATGTGCACCGGCCGCTCCGGAGGCCTGGTAGTCGTCCGCCAGTCGCTGCAACTCCAGTTCGACGTCCGCAATCACCTCTGGCGACAGAAGCTGTCGAAGTTCGCCCTCGCCGAGCAATTCCGCCAGCAGATCCCGATCAAGGGTGAGAGCTGCCGCCCGGCGTTCGGCCAAGGGTGTGTCCCCCTCGTAGAGGAACGAAGCGACGAACTCGAAGAGGAGGGAAGACGCGAATGGGCTGGGCGCATCCAGTTCTACGTCCACCAAGCGGATCTTGCGAGATCGAATGTCGGTGAGCAGTCCTATGAGCGCCGGTACGTCGAAGTCGTCTTGGAGAATCTCTCGATAGGTCTCGAGAACGATCGGGAATGACCCGAACTGTCGCACCACACCGAGGAGGTCGCCGGCTTTTCTTCTCTGCAGCCACAACGGTGTTCTCTTACCCGGGCGGCGTCGTGGGAGAAGGAGCGAACGTGCCGACGCCTCCCTGAAGCGGGCCGAGAACATAGCCGAGTCGGCGAGGTGATCGACGAGTTCCGCTTCAATATCCTCGGGATCGATCAGAAGGTCGCCGGTTGAGGGAACGTCGTCCTGATCAGGGAATCGCAGTGCAATACCGTCGTCACCCCAGATGACATCGACCTCTCGTCCTTGTGCCTGACGGAAACGAGCCCGGAGCGCCATCGCCCAGGGGGCATGCACCCGCGCTCCAAATGGGGAGAGCATCACGACTCGCCAATCGCCGATCTCGTCGCGGAACCTCTGCACAACGATCGTTCTGTCGGACGGGAGATGACCGGTAGCCGCCAGTTCCTCCTCGAGGTAGCCGGCGAGGTTCGAGGCAGCCAGTTCGTCGAGTCGGAAATTGGTTCTCAACTCCTGTTCTGCAACAGATCGTTCGAGCTTTCCCATCTGTCGCGTAAAGGCACCGAGAGCACGACCCGTTTCGATCGTCCTGCCCAGCATGTCACCGTGCCAGAAGGGCATGGTGGCGCCCGGTTCGCCCGGAGCCGGTACCACTTCGACGCGATCGGCGGTGATCTCGTTGATGCGCCAGGTGGACGCTCCAAGGATGAATACATCACCGACTCGCGATTCGTAGACCATCTCCTCGTCCAGTTCTCCGACCCGGGCGCCGTCCGGCAAGTTCACCGTGTACAACCCGCGATCCGGAATCGTGCCGGGATTCTGTACGGCCAGTTGGAGGGCTCCAGGTCGTCCAACGATCGTGTTGGCGACTCGATCCCAGTCGATCCTGGGTCGAAGCTCCGCGAAGAGTTCTGACGGATAGCGTCCGGACAGCATGTCGAGAACGGCCTCGAATGGTGCCCGGCCCAGATCGGCATATGGAGCAGCTCTGCGCACGACGGCGAAGAGATCATCGATGTCCCATGTGTCCTTGGCAGCCATAGCAACGATTTGCTGGGCCAGAACGTCGAGCGGACTGCGTGGTAGGCGGGTCGACTCCACGGCGCGCTCCATCATGCGATCGACGACCACGGTGGCGACCAACAGATCGCCCCGGTACTTGGGAAAAACCTTCGCCCGTGAGGCCGCTCCCACCTGGTGCCCTGCGCGGCCGACTCGTTGGAGACCGCTGGCGACCGACGTGGGCGATTCGATCTGCAAGACCAGATCGACGGCCCCCATGTCGATGCCGAGCTCCAGCGACGAGGTAGCGACGACGGCCGGAAGGGTGCCGCGCTTGAGTCGCTCCTCAATCTCGAACCGCTGCTCGCGTGAAACTGAGCCGTGGTGGGCACGGGCCACTTCCTCACCTGCGAGCCGGTTGAGTTCGTCG
>CBDTUP010000210.1:0-5199 GCA_965363685.1 uncultured bacterium
ACGATGGGGTACACCCTGGCCATGACCGTCTTGTTCGGTGCCTTCATGTCCTATCTGGCCAGCTCCGAGTTGATCATCTCAGACGTCTTCGATCGAGCCGACCAGTTTCCCTATGTGTTCGGCGGACTGGCGGGCGTGATGGGCGCTGCCATGTTGCTCAATGCCAGGGTTGTATCACGTGTTGGCTTGAAACGTTTGGTCCGCGTCGTGATGGTCGGGTACGTGACCGTCGCCGGAGGTCTGGCGGTGCTTGCCGTCGCTACCGACGGTAAGCCCGGGTTCTGGCTCTTCGTTGTTGGATTGGCGGCGATGTTGAGTGTGCACGCCTTGCTGATCCCGAACTTCAACACCTTGGCGATGAACCCGATGGGTGCGGTAGCCGGGACGGCGGCCGCGGTGATCGGGACGATCTCGACGGCGCTTGGCGCCGGCCTCGGAGCGGCACTCGACCGGATGTTCGACGGGACCGTTCTCCCATTCACGCTCGGATTCTTCGCCTGCGGGGTGATCGCGGCGGGAATCGTGCTTTGGGTGGAACGGAAGGGATCAACCGATCCGGGCCCTGTTCCGGAACAGACGCTGGGCCGGGCACCGGTACTCGGCGGCTAGCTCAGGGCGGGCCACATATGCAGCCCGCCCCGGAAGGACTAGCGCTGCTCGTTGGCGTAGGTCATCACAGTGAACACCGCTCCTTGCGGATCCTGGACGACCGCCATGCGTCCGACCCCTGGAATGTCCATGCCGGGCATTAGCACGTTGCCGCCGTTGGCCTGAACCGCACCAACGGTCGCGTCGACGTCGTCGGTGCCGAAATAGACGCCCCAGTAGTTCGGGATCGGCCCCATGCCCTCGTTCTTGGCCATCATGCCGGCGGCTGCATTGCCTTCGACGTTCCCTTCGGCCCAGAAGGCGGTATAGGGCCCGTTCGGCGTTTCGGAAACCTCCGCCCGAAAACCGAACGCTTCCTCGTAGAACTTGGTTGCAGAGGCGGTGTCGTCTGTCAGCAACTCGTTCCAAGCGAGTGATCCGTGCTCGTTGACGAGTTCGGCCCCGAAGTGATTGCCGGCTTCCCACAAGCCGAAGGCTGCTCCGGTGGAGTCGGCGACAAAAGCCATGCGGCCTGACTCCATGACATCCATCGCCGGCATCACTACCTGGCCGCCGGCTGCCGTGACCTTGGCAATTGCGTCGTCGACGTTGTCGACATTGAGATAGGTGTTCCACATGGGTGGCATTCCGGCGGCAGCCTGATCTGGAGGGATCGGCCCCATGCCGGCCACGGTCTTGCCGTCCTTCGTGAACATTGTGTACGGCACGCCCTGGTCCGTTGGCCGATCGTCGGCTTCCCATCCGAATACCGCGCCATAGAAGCGCTTGGCACCCTCGACATCGCTGGTTCCAAGATCTACCCAGCTTGGAACTCCGTGTGCATACCCGGTTCTCATCGGCATTGCGTCCCCTTCGATCGGCCGCATTGAAGGCTACCCAACGGTCTGGTGCTGGGGACGCGAGAATCGCGTTTTGTCTCCGTGAGTCACAGTGTGGTGAGACATCGGTCGGCGCCGCTCGGTACAGTGACTGTCGGCACGGGCTGCGTTCGAGGAGGGAACCATGGCCATAGAAGGCATGAAGGTTGCAATTGCGGGTGGAAGCATCGCCGGCTGCGCAACTGCCATCGCATTGAGTCGTGCCGGCTGCGATGTCACGGTTTTCGAAAGGTCTTCATCCCTCCAGGACCGCGGTTCGGGCATTGCCATTCCGGTGCCATTGCGCGATCAGCTGATCGAAGCAGGCTACATCGACGCCGGTTACGCCACCTGCCGTCTTCACTACCGCCGCTGGGTAATCCGCGTAGGTGATCTCTCCATGGGACGTCGATTGTGGGGGCAGGAGAGCGAAGGCGAGGCCAACAACTGGGGGAACCTGTGGCGCTCCTTGCGGGGCAAGGTTCCCGATGATGTCTATAAGGTCGGATCGGCCATTGCCGCTTACGCTCCGGCCTCCGACGGTGTGCAAGTGACCTTTGGTGACGGCACAGAAGAGCATTTCGATGCGGTCGTGGGTGCCGACGGCTATCGATCGAAGGTCAGGGAACTGATCCATCCCCATTCGGAACCGCAGTTTGCCGGATACGTACTGTGGCGCGGCAACTATGAGGAGAGCCGGGTGACGGACCGCTCCTGGCTGGACGAGACCGCAGAGGACGGATCGTGGTACACGGTTTGTTATCCGGGAGGTCACGGCGTCTTCTACATGATTCCCGGGTTCGACGACCGATCCGACATCGGGCACCGTCGTGTGAACTGGGCCGTGTATGCCCCGACACTTCCGGGGCAGGATTTCTCCCATCCGAGTTCACTGGCGCCGGGAGCTGTCGATGAGGACTCGTACGCAGTGTTCGATGCCTTGGTCGAAGAACACTTCCCGCCCTATCACCAGCAGTTGATCCGTCACAGCGCGCCCGATGAGGTGTCCCTGCAACCTATCTACGACGAGCCGGTGCCGAGCTACGTGCAGGATCGATTGCTGTTGATCGGAGACGCGGGGACCGTCACCCGGCCCCACACGGGGAGTGGAGCCACCAAGGCGCTCCAGGATGCGCTGTCGCTCGAGAGATTGGCCGCTGAAGCTGATAGTTGGGAGTCCATGGCTGCTGCCTACAACGAGGAGCGGGTTGCCTCAGGCAACAGCCTGGTTGAGCTCGGCCGCCGGATCGGATACGCCCAGGTGGAATCAACACCCGACTGGAAGTCGATGAAGCCGGCAGATTTTGTGGCGTGGACAAAGGCAACTCTGGCCGGCGATGACCTGTACTTCTACGGCAAGAGCGACGAATCCGCCTGATCTCGGATTGATCGGGAACAAGCACGGTGCACAGACGGTTCTTCACCTTTGCTGAATAGGTCAAAGGTGGCTCCATGTCTTCAGTTCTAGATGTCCTCGAGCTCGGGTTTCCCTGGCAGGGTCTCGACCCGTTCATCTTCACGGTTCATCATGTCGACCACTACCCGGCAGGCAACGATGCTCTCGGCCCACAAGCGCAGATTCGCGATCGCAATCTCGGGGCGGATTTCTCCTATCAGGATGGCTGGAGCATGTATCACGGCGTCAATGTGCCGGGATTCCCTCAGCACCCCCATCGAGGTTTCGAAACGGTGACCGTGGTTCGGCGCGGATATGTCGATCACTCGGATTCCCTTGGGGCGACGGCGAGGTACGGACAGGGCGACGTTCAGTGGCTGACCACCGGTAGCGGGATCATGCACTCAGAGATGTTTCCCCTGCTCGAGCCCGACCGTTCCAATCCATTGGAACTGTTCCAAATCTGGCTGAACCTGCCGCCCGAGTCGAAGATGGTCCCGGCTCACTTCGGCATGTTGTGGAGCGAGTCGATTCCCACGGTGACGCCCGCACCGGGTGTGTTGGTGGATGTCATCGCCGGTCCGATGGGTGACAGTCTTCCTCCCTCTCCACCGCCCGACTCGTGGGCATCCCGGACCGAATCCGAGTTGGCGATCTGGCTGATCAGGCTTGAGCCGGGGTCGTCGTGGACGCTTCCACACGCCTCGCCCGATGTGAATCGGATGTTGCATTGCTTCATCGGTGATGACGTCCGCGTCGACGGAACGAAGGTCCATTCCAAGTTGGGAGTGCGCCTCGGTGCGTCGAGCTCCGTTCAAGTAGAGAACCTGGGAGGGCCGGCTGAGTTTCTGCTGTTGCAGGGTCGCCCGATCGGAGCGCCCGTGTTCCAGATGGGCCCATTTGTGATGAACTCCGCTGAGGAGCTTCGTCAAGCCGTGGATGACTACCGGCGCACGAGTTTCGGTGGATGGCCGTGGAGCCGGCCCGATCCGGTGCACCCGCGGGGGGATGGACGATTTGCCCTTCACGCCGACGGACGCATCGAGCATCGCGACCGCCAGCCGGTCACCTAGTCACGATTATTAGACCCGCTTGCGGGTACGGCTACTCCCGGCGTCATGGCAGCGGCAGTCAAGGCGATCAGTGGCCGGACGATTCCGTTGGCGGCCGTGGGATCGATGTGCTCGAGAGTTTCGCCGATGGCTGAGTAGACCGAGTACTGCGGGTCGTCGTCTGGCACAACGCAGGCGAGGCTGGCCAGGCTGACCGGTTCGGTGGCATCGACTCTGGCAAATGCCCGCACGACGGCGGCCTGGAGGTTTGCATGAAGTCGCAGCAGGCCGTGGTCGATCTGAAATGGGCCGCCGGGTGGTGTGGCCTCCGGAAGCGATCGCGGACCGTTGTGCAGCAGTCGCTGCAGGGTTCCACCGAACAGATCTGCCAGTTGTGACCCGGTGTATCCGCTGGCCGCGGCGGCTCGCATCGCCAGGATTAAACCGAGCATGGGGTGTCCGTACGGGGTATCGGAAGCGTACAGAATTCGCTCCGCCGGGACCCAGGCAAAAAGGGAAAGGAGGTCGGTGATGTCCCACCACGCCGTGTCGAAGTGGAGACCCGGAACCTCGCCCGCCACCGGACCCATCCAGGAGAGGTCGGTTATACCCGCATGAGCCAGAATCAGGTTCAGTCCGGGGATCGATTCACATCGGTCGATTGCGTCGCGACCCAGCGTTGGGATGCCCCGCCCGGCGTGCACGAGTACCGGGATTCCGCGTTCGGCCGCAATCCGCAGGAGTGGATCGACTCGGGGGTCGGCGAGCGCGAATGCCTCTCCGCGCGGGTGGAGCTTGATGCCGCGATGCCCGCGGTCGAGACTCCGCAGGAGTTCCTTCGGAGCTTCGTCCCCGGTGTGCGGGTCTACACGCAGGAACGGAATGAGCCGGCCGTCGGATGCTTCGGCCTCGCGCAGTACACGGTCGTTGTTTGCCGGGTAGCCGGACGGATCCATGCTGGTGGTGACGACTGCCCCCGCTTGGCCGGCCGTTTCCAGTTTCTCGATCAGGCGATCGGCCGTCCCTCGCACGCCATCGGGATCGTTCCGGCCGGTGTGTGTGTGTGCATCCCACACGGGAGTTCCATCGGGAAGTAGGGAGCGAGCAGCATCAAACCAGGGGCGGATCAGATCCATCAGAGCACCCTACCAAGAGGGTTCGGGGCGAGCTGCTGACGGCTTCCCGTGGGACCTTCTGCAGAAATGAGTATCTGAGCCGCCTCGTCCTGCTCTGGTAGATCGAAGGAGGGTCCCAATTGCAGACAACCATCAAACCACCTCAGGTA
>CBDTUP010000211.1:0-5180 GCA_965363685.1 uncultured bacterium
CAGGCGTGTTGCCCGGGAACGGACCGAAGTCGAAAACGGCGAGTCCGGCAGGATCGTAAATCATGCCGGCGACGTCGTTCGGCACACCATAGAACTGCTCACCGAGCGGAGTGACGGTGAGACCTTGAACCAGGTCACCCTCCCCTCCGAAGTACCAGTCCTGCGCAAACACCTCCATGTCCACGCTGGTGGCCAGCATGTCCGTGCCCGTTAGGCCGATTTGCTCGCCGCAGATCAACATGATGGTGTTGCCGGTGTTCGTGGCGTGCTCGGCGAAGAAGAACGCCGATGCGCTGCCCGTCGCCAGGTTGAGCACCCAGCTCAGCTGACGACCGTCGCTCAAACTCGAGAAGCTCACGTCGCGGTTGAGCACGACGTAGTCGAACGTGCCGTCTTGATCGGTATCGAGACTGACCTGATGGCTCACCGGCAGTAGGTGTGACTGCGGCTCCCAAGTGTTGACTGCAAACGCCCAGAGGAACGACTCTTCCGCCGAGCAGAAGAACGCCGGCACCGGGAAGGTGTTGATGCCTACCGCGCGGATGTCGGGCATCGGCGACTGCCCGCCGAGTTCGCCTTCCGGCTTGTCGGGGCTGATGGCCAGGAGGGCATAGGCGTCGTTCTGCGCTGTGCCGATACCGAGATTGTCGAGTCCGATGACCTGCGGGAACGACCCGGGGGCCAGATCCATCGTGTCGGCCACGACGTGTGCCGACTTGCGCGGCAGGACCTGCCAGGCAAGGTGGATCGGATGCTCACCGTCATCGAGGATCAGGTATCCGTCGAACTCGTTGAGCGTGAGCCCGCTCGGGTCGGCACCCATTGATCCGGAGTTCATGTAGTTCCCGGATAGGAGCGCCCCATCGATCGTGATCGACACCTCGAACGTGGTGTCGCGACCCAGGCCCGGCTTCACCGTTACGCTCGCCGGGGCGTCGACCGTCACCGCCCCTGATGCCGCGTCTGAGGCATACCGGAACGTAGGTATCACGTCGTAAATGTGCCGCTCGTTGTCCAGGTTCCGGATGGTCACCGTCTTGGTGAGAGTTACCGTGTCTGGCACCTCGACGTAGCCGAAGGCGAGCGCTCCCGTGTAGTCGTCGGCGGAGAATGCCGCCACCGGTGCTCCCACCGCTCGATCGACACGGAGTTCACCGCCGCCGATCCTGGTGATCGGCGCGAGCCCCGTGAACGGATCGGTGTCGATGTTTGTCTCACCGTTGTTCATCAACAGCGCCTTGACTGTCAATGGATCGATACCGTGTCCGATCGCCGTTCCGAACGGGGAGCCGAAGTTGCTGGTCTTGGTGCCGCCGAAAGCGTCGAGCACCAGCGCGGCGGCTCCGGACACCATCGGTGCTGCACCTGAGGTACCTCCAAAGGGGCCGGTAGCGGTTCCGGTTCCGGCGGTAGCCGACACCGAAGCGCCGGGGGCGCCGATCTCCGGCTTGATCGCCTGGTAGTAGTTCGACGGGCCGCGTGACGAGGAACCGACCATCTGGCCGATCAGTGGCAACTGATTGCCGGGATCGATCGTTCCGACCGCCGGCAGTGACGCCTTGATGGCGTTCGAGTCGGCCTGGCTGATCATGTAACCGGGGATGTCGATCGGCCGGTCGCCGCCGTCGCCGCCCGAGAAGGGCGCGCCGGGTGCAACCAGTCCGATGATCCCTGCCAGCCCTCCGGCCTGACTGATGTTGCCGATCTTGAGGGTGAAGTTGCAGGCCCCTCGATCGACGAGGACGATCAGGCCGGTCAGCGAGCCTGGAGCAAACGGCGCGCAGCCGTTTAGGTTCCCTCCGGCTCCGTCACCGTACTGGACCGGCCCGCCAATCACCGACGTGAGCGGCACGGACCAGGGCTGGAAGACGGCCGGGTAGTCCGCGCCGTCGACCGAGATCAGTTGTAGTGCTGCCGACGGCACTTGCGTCTGCGCCACCGACAAGGCGGTCGGTGCGGCCGACGGCGTTCCGACGATGTAAGGCTTGTCGGCGCTGTTGCCGGCCGACGCCACGGTGAGCACTCCAAGAGCCGTTGCTCCGTCGACGGCAGCAGCAAGATCGTCGTCAAATGGCTGGCCGTATGAAGAACCGAGCGACATGTTGATCACATCGACACGGTCTTTCGCCCGACCGTCCATGTTGGGATCGACCGCGAAATCCATGCCCTGGATCAGAGCGATCCCTGAGCATGCGGTCGACACCGACGAGCAGACTTTGACCGCGTAGAGATCGACTCCGGGTGCAACACCTGGATAGATCTCGTTGGCGGCATCGGTGACGTCGCCACCAATGATGTGGGCGACGTGTGTTCCGTGACCCGCTTCTGTCCCGTCGTCGATTGGATCGGGATCGGGTACCTCCGGACCGTTGGGCCAGTCAGACCCGACGAAGTCGTAGCCGCCGACGACCTTTGCGGTCGGGAAGGTCCCCGGTTCGACAACCGTGGGATCGTTCGCTGCGTAGTCGGCAGGGTCTCCTGATCCGCCCAACGCGGCGTGCGTGTAGTCGATGCCGCTGTCGAGCACTGCCACCTTGATACCGGTTCCGTCGACACCGTTGGCTTGGACGTCGGCAGCGCCGGTGTACGGAACTGTCTCGCTGAGATCGAGTTCATAGTCGCCGACCGGCGCGATTCGCAGGACAGCCGGGTCCGCCGCAAGCGTTTCGAGCGCGGCTGCATCAACCTTGACGAAGACTGCGTTCAGAACCCTCTGCACGCGGCCAAGTTCATTGGCACCGGTAGCTGCGATTCGTGCAAGGAACCGGTCCTGTGTCCTGTTCAACGAGCGAACGTAGGCCGCTTGAGCCGCATCACCCGCGATCCCGGCGGAAGCCAGCGAATCGCCCCGCAAGCGGATGATCACCGATTGCGGGCCGGTCGCATCAGACAGGCTCGGTTCGAGGACGTCCAGGTTGAGCGCCCCCTCCAACGCCAAGGGGTTGTCCAACTTGAGGTCGACGACCGAGTCCGGCAGTGACCGGTTGGTAATTCGGTCTTCCAGCGCTCCTTCGGCTCCCACCGGTATTGCCAGTGCCAGGAGCGTTAGGAAAGCGATGGTGAGTACAAGGAATCTCCGCACCACGATCCTCCCTTCATGAATCGTCCGCCGCGACGCGGCGGTCGTGTACGGCGCGAAATTGCGAACACTCCCATCGAAACTACACCTCTCGCGCCGACGGCGCAGAGCAGCCCGACGTCGGGGGCCACCATTTCTGCGGCGAACCAAGTGACTAGCTACCACGTACGGTGAGATTTCCCCCACTCCTGAGAGTCGCGGCGCCGGATCCGCTGCTATGGTCGCGCTGCCGGTGAGCTGGGTTCATTGGGGCTTCCCGGCGGTTGGGAACCTATCTACAGGAGGCGGAGAGCATGAGCTCATCGAAGGCGCGTCACGGGCGCTCCGGTCGGATTCTCCTCGTCTTGGTCATGGTGCTCGGACTGGCGTTTTCTGCGCTGCCGGTACTTGGTCAGGACGCAGGGCTTGAGGTACCGGACGACGTTGTATCGGCGATCAACGCGGAGAAGGCGGAAGCTACCTATATCGTCCAAATGATTGACGACCCCGTCGTGGCCTACGACGGTGGCATTAGTGGGCTGGCTTCGACCAAACCCAAGAACGGGAAGAAGATCGACCCGACCAGCGGCAAGGTCGTCAAGTACGTTGACTACCTCAACGGCAAGCACAACGGCGCGCTAAATGGTGTTGGTGTTGGTCTCGACAAGAAGCTGTACGACTACGCGTATTCCTTCAACGGCTTTGCTGCAAGGCTGACGGGTGCGCAGGCTGCGGCCATGCAGGCTCGCGATGATGTGTTGATGGTGTCTGCGGACGAGCTGATGCAACTCGACACCGTTACAACCCCAGATTTCCTTGGTCTGACCGCAGAGGGCGGCGCCTGGGATCTGGGATACGAGGGCGAAGATGTCATTATCGGCATCGTCGACTCTGGTATTTGGCCCGAGAGTCTTAGCTTCTCGGATCGCACCGGGACGAGCCCGAAGGGCAAAGATGGCAAGCTGGGCTACCAGCAGATCCCCGGATGGCACGGGAAGTGCACCCCCGGCGAGGAATTCCCGGCTTCGGACTGCAATCAGAAGCTGATCGGTGCCCAGTATTACGGAGCCGGGTGGGGTGGTGCAGCAGGTATCGCTGCTGCCTTCCCCTATGAGTTCTGGTCCGCCCGAGACGCCGATGGTCATGGCACACACACTGCTTCCACATCTGGTGGCAACGAAAACGTTCTTGCGTCTGCCGAAGGAATAGACCTCGGCACAATCAGCGGTATGGCTCCGCGCGCCCGGATCGCCGCGTACAAAGTCTGTTGGGGTATCGCGCCCGAGGGCGGCTGCTTCGGTTCGGACTCGGTGGCCGCGATCGACCAGGCCGTCGCCGACGGCGTCGATGTGATCAACTTCTCAATCTCAGGTACGAGCACCAACTTCTTGGATGCGGTTGAGGTTGCTTTCTTGTTCGCCGCGGACGCAGGCGTGTTTGTCGCCGCTTCGGCCGGCAATAGCGGACCAGGAGCATCAACGGTTGCCCATCCTTCGCCGTGGATCACGACGGTGGCGGCTGGTACCCATGATCGGTTCTATGCGGGCACGGTTTCGCTAGGCGACGGTTCTTCATACGAGGGAGCTTCGATCGACACCAGCGGCGCGGGACCGGCCGATCTGGTCTATTCGGCCGACGTCGGTCTTGCCGGTGAAGATGCCACCGAAGTGCGCTTGTGCTACCCGGGGACTCTCGATTCGGCTGCAGTATCCGGCAAGATCGTTGTCTGCGATCGCGGAGCGATCGCGCGAGTTGACAAGAGCCTGGCAGTCTCGATGGCTGACGGGGCGGGGATGATCCTCGCCAACACAAGCCCCAGCTCGCTCAACGCCGATCTGCATTATGTGCCGTCGGTCCATGTAGACCACGTCGATGGTGCAGCGATTCGGGCCTACGCCCAGTTGCCAGGAGCCACGGCTACGTTGGCAGGTGGCAACCTAGAGAGCGTGGAAGCTCCGCAGGTCGCCGCATTCTCATCTCGAGGCCCGCTACTCGCTTCATCGGATCTGCTCAAGCCTGACATCATGGCTCCCGGAGTCGACATCTTGGCGGCAGTCTCGCCATTCGGGTACGGCGGTCGAGACTTCGACTTCCTTTCTGGAACCTCGATGTCGAGTCCGCA